>JBEKZG010000040.1:0-12903 GCA_049510095.1 Occallatibacter sp. | reverse complement strand
GCAGGCCTTTGGCGAAGCTGTTATGCCCCACTATGTGGAGCTACAAGGCGACATTCCCAACTACACCGATATTGAGCCCGTGGTCCAGATCAGCGAGCTCAGAATTGACCAGTAGACGGGATCGATCCCGTCGTACAGAAGTACTAAGTTGAGAGTCACGTTTCCTTACTGAAGCGTGACTCTCAACAACGTGGTTCTGTGAGGTGTCTTATCGGCCTCAAACCGCGCGACTTACGTATGTCGAAGCACAGCCTTGCGTCTCCGCGTTGCTAATCTCGGAATATCTTTCCGAATCTCGGGACCTCCTTCTTAGCCCCCGCGTCATCGTACTGTCGCAGGCGGTGATACTACCATGTTTTACAAATCGAATTCCTTCAACTTCGCTTTAACTTCGCTAACTGTTCTTATCGCACTCATAACCGGCTGTTCGTCGGGC
Organism: Occallatibacter sp.; assembly: GCA_049510095.1. Taxonomy (GTDB): domain Bacteria; phylum Acidobacteriota; class Terriglobia; order Terriglobales; family Acidobacteriaceae; genus Telmatobacter. Next base: position 12,467 of record JBEKZG010000040.1, on the reverse strand, counting down.
AGCAAGACTGCTCCAGCATCCACCACCCCGTCCGCCACATTCTCCGTGGCTTCCTCGTCGCCGGCATCCGGGGCAACGTCTGTCTCGACCACCACAGCCATCCTGGTTACATTCTCCGGCGCCGCCAATGCAACCACGGTAAATGCCACCAATATCACGCTTACCAGTGGAAAGAGCAGCGCCGTCGCGGGCGCAGTAACATACGATGCAACCACTTATGTTGCGACCTTTACGCCGACAGCCGCTTTGGCGGCGAACACCACTTACACCCTGACTGTGAGCGGCGTAACAAGCTCCAGTGGTGTCGCCCTGGCAAGCGACATGACATCCACCTTCACCACTGCGGCGGCAGCTCCCCCACCACCAACGGTGCAATACGAGGGCACGCTGTTTCCAAGCCAGCAAGCCGCAAGCAGTGGCTTGGTTTCCGTCAATACCGCCGGTCTGGTCACCATTCAACTCACCGACGCTACAGCCAGCACAACCTTCACCGCGCAGTTCTGCCCGTCATATCTCATCTATACTGCGCAGCCTTACCCCTGCATTGCGTTGGGCAGCGTGACCACCACCGCCAGCGGAAGCGCTACCGCTACGATGCAATTTCCTCAGGCTGGCAGTTGGGCAGGTGAATTCGACCTGAACTCAGGCAGCACCACGGAGTACCAAACCGGCCTTGGGCCCGCCGCCGATGCAAATGGAGTCACCCAGGTTTACGCCGCGGCACTGCAACTGGAAACCACCGTCAATGGAAAGGGCGATGGCGGCACCGGAACGCAGGACCCCTTGACCAGCGGCAGCGTTACATACTCCAGCGGATCGCTTCAATTTACGCTGGCGGGGGCTTCTCCCGACACCGTCTATACCAGCACTGAGGCCGCCGTTCTCGGCGGTTCATCGTCTTATCTGCTCTACAACAGCGCGGGCCAAAGCGCTTTTACCACCAATGCCAGTGGCGATGTGACATTTACCGTGCTCCAGGATGCCACAGCAGGCGATATTTTCACGGTTGATTCCAATAGTGGCGCTGGATACATAGGCGGCTTCACAGTGCCGGCATCATAGGTAAGACCGGCACAAACAATTGAACGAACGGCAGAGTTGACGGGATCTGGCGACAAAGTACGCCATTAGTTCCATCGTGCTGCACAGCTCCTTGTCTCATGCAGAAACCCTAATCATGAGGTGAAATTAGCATGGGTCGCAAATCGAATTCCTTCAACTTCGCCTTAGCTTCGTTCACCTTTCTTATCGCACTGATAACCGGCTGTTCGTCGGGTAGTAAGACCGCTCAAGCAACCACCACCCCGACCGCCACATTCTCCGTGGCGTCCTCTTCGCCGGCATCCGGGGCAACGTCTGTCTCGACCACTACACCCATCCTGGTTACGTTCTCCGGCCCAGCCAATGCAACGACAGTGGATACCACCGATATCAAACTCACCACTGGAAGTGGCGCAGCGGTCGCAGGCGCAGTAACATACAATGCAACGACTTATGTTGCGACCTTTACGCCGACAGCGGCTTTGGCGGCGAACACCACTTACACCGTGACCGTAACGGGCGTAACAAGCTCCAGTGGGGTCGCCCTGGCAAGCGACATGACTTCCATCTTCACGACTGCGGCGGCAACATCCCCCGCACCAACAGTGCAATTCCAGACCACGCTATTTCCATGGGACGAGAACAGCGGCAATGGCCAGATATCCATCAATACTGCCGGTCAGATCACCATCCAGCTCACCGGCGCTACAAGCAGCACGACTTATTCCGCGCAGTTCTGCCCTGCATTCAGCCTCTACACTCAACAGCCTTATGCGTGCATTGCGTTGGGAAACGTCACAACCAGCGCCAGCGGAAGCGCGTCCGTCACGACGCAGTTTCCTCAGGCGGGCAGTTGGGCCGGTGACTTCCAACTGAACTCCGGCTCCGTCACCGAGTTCCAAAGCTGCATCCAACCCGTAGCCGACGCGCCGCCAGGGATCCCTCAGGTTTACACCGCGATCCTATTGCCGGAGACCACCGTGAATGGGAAGGGCGATGGCAGCACCGGGACTCAGAGCCCCCTCACCAGCGGCAGTGTCACTTACACTTATTCGAGCCAATTGCTTCAATTTACGCTTGCGGGCGCTTCGCCCGACGCCCCTTATACCGGCGTCGAGTCCGGCGTACTCGGCGGGTCACAGACTTATGAGCTCTACAACAGCCAGAATCAAAGTGCCTTCACCACCAATTCCAGCGGCGGTGTGACCTTCACCGTGCTCCAGGATGGCACCTCAGGCGATATCTTTCTGGTTGAGTCCAGCTCCAATTCCAGCAGCGTCGCGGGTTATATAGGCGGCTTCGCCGTGCCGGCATCGTAGACCCGAGCGGCATGATCGACCATTCAACGTGCGGCGGAGTTGATCGAGTCGGGCGAAGGCTGGCATAGTTCAGTTCGATCATTTGACAGCCGGCCCCACCGCAGGTGGCTAGTGCGCCATTTCGACGGGCCGTGGGGCGTCGCCTGCTCTGGGGCTCTCCTCCAGCTTGCCGAAGATCATCTTCCCGCTGGCGGTTTGCAGCACGCTGGTGACGGAAATCTCTACCGGCTTGCCGATCATCCGCCGCGCATGATCGACCACCACCATGGTGCCATCGTCCAGGTAGCCTACGCCCTGGTTATATTCCTTGCCTTCCTTGAGGATGAGGACATTCATCTTTTCGCCGGGAAGAACAACGGGCTTGAGCGCGTTGGCCAGGTCATTGATGTTCAGGACGTCGACGCGATGCAGGTGGGCCACCTTGTTCAGATTGAAGTCGTTGGTGACGACTTTGGCTTCCCACTTTTTGGCCAGTTCCAACAGCTTGAGGTCGACCTCGCGGATGGAGGGAAAGTCGTCCGGGACAATCTGCACATGGATGTTGGAGTTGGACTGCATGCGCTGGAGCATATCGAGTCCGCGGCGGCCGCGCTGCCGCTTCGACCCGTCGGTTGAGTCGGCTACGATCTGCAGTTCACGCAGCACGAACTCGGGCACCACCATCATGCCGTCGATAAAGCCGGCCTCGGCAATGTCGGCGATGCGGCCGTCGATGATGACGCTGGTGTCGAGCACTTTGGCGCTCTTGCGGGAGGGGCGCTCGCCGCTGAAAATCATGCCGAGCGCCGCCGGGTTGAGCAAGTCGCCTTTATTGGCTCCCACCAGCAGGCCTATATAAGTCATAAGCAGCAACACGAAGAGTTGCAGCACGGCCGAAGTCGCACTTGGGATGAGAGCTGAACGGAGCACCAGGCAAAACAGCGCCGCGCCAAGGATGCCCAGTATGCTTCCCACTACCGCGCCGATCAGTCGCCGCAGACTAAGGGCGCGCACCCGCAATTCGAAGACGATGACCGCGCCTGCTGCGCCACCGCCCACGGCCGCACTCATCCATTCTGACAATCCGAAGGGATGAAGGAAGAAACAGACCCCCGCGAAAAGGGCCACAAGAAAAAGACGAAGCACAATGATATCCATAAAGACCAACTCCGCTGGCATGGGAGGAAATGCCCAAGCCTCGGTACAAGTGGCGAGTATGCCCACTGCCCCGTGGAGTCGTCAAGCACGAATGTGACATCGAAGGCGTGTGATTCTCAAAAATCGGGATTCGGAAAGGGTTTCAAGACTCAGCAACTTAGTTTTGCAGGTTCCGAAATCGGCTTTCCCAGGCGGTATGTCTGACGCCGGCGCATCACCAGACGCCGCCTAATCCCCATACAATGAAGGACAGATGACCCTCCTGTTCGGGCTGCTTCATCAGATTGACTGGCACTGGCTATGGCTTGCCGTCGCCGCATTTCTTGCCGGGGTACTTAACGCCGTGGCCGGCGGCGGGTCGTTCCTGCTTTTTCCGGCCATGCTGGGGATGAAAATGCTCCCCGTGCAGGCCAACGCCACCAACACCGTGGCCCTTTGGCCCGGACAGCTCACATCCGTGGCGGCGTACCGCGACGATATCCGCAAGAACCTCCGCCTTGCCCTGACGATGGGGCTGGCCGGGCTGCTGGGCGGCACAGCGGGAGCCGTGGTGCTGCTGAATACGCCGCAGACGACATTTCTGCACCTGGTTCCTTGGCTGCTGCTGGTGGCGGCTACAATCTTTGCCCTCAGCGGACCCGTTTCCCGCCGGCTGGCCCGCATCAATGACGCTCGCCGTAGGAGCGCGGCCTCAGGCAGCATTCGTCCGCCACGCCGGCTGGCGGTCTTCCTGCTGACCATTGTGGTCTGCTTCTATATCGGCTACTTCGGGGCCGGCGCCGGATTCCTGATGATCACGCTGCTCTCGCTCTTCGGATTCCAGGACCTGAACGAGATCAACGCGCTGAAAGTGGTTTCCACAACCATGGCCAACGGGATTGCTTTCATCATCTTCGTAGTCGACGGCCAGGTGGTATGGCGCTACTGCCTGCTGGCGATGGTGACCTGCGCCATTGGCGGCTACACTTCAGCACGCTTCGCGCGGCTTGTGCCGCAGGCGGCATTGCGCGGGCTGGTCATTGTCATCGGATTTTCCATTGCCGCATGGTTTTTCTGGAGCGCGAAATGATTACAGGTTACTGACGACCGGTCACAGATGACAGTTAAGACCATCCGCCTAGAGGTTTGCGCTTTCCCTGGGATGCCGAAACTGCCATCTGTCATCTGTAACCTGTAATCTGTTCTTATGAGCCACGAAGGCATTCGCTTTGTCTCCAAGGACGAAGAACCGCGCGATTCGCAGGAGAACCGACCGCTTCCGCGCATTGCGGTGACCCCGGAAAAGGTGCGTGTGCTTTTGACCGAGGGCAAGGGCCTGGAGATTGACTGGCAGGATGGACATAAGAGCGCATGGAGCTTTGCGTGGCTGCGCGATGCGTGCCCTTGCGCCACCTGCAACGACGAGCGCGCCCAGCAAAGCCGCAGGCCAGGCCAGCCGAAACCGAAGGCTGCCGCGCTGCTGCCGATGTATGCCCCGCCACCCAGACCGGCCAGCGCCCATGCCGTGGGCCGCTACGCACTGCAATTCAACTGGCAGGATGGGCATACCGCGGGGATTTATTCCTGGGAATATCTGCGGCGGGTTTGCCAGTGCCGGGAGTGCAAGTTTGCGGCTGAGGAAACCGCCGGCGTGCCGAACTAAAAGGCACAGCCTGGAGAATTCCAACACATTACGACGTCTCCATATTTGCAAAATGGAAATTATCCTTGACATGTTGTCATTTTGCAAAGTATCTTAAGGATGCAGGGTTCTATCGCGGTAGATCCGGGCAACTGAGCGTTGTAGAAAGCCTCCATGCACGTTGTTACTCGCAAGCACCTGAGTGAGGCCGAAGAGGAATATCCTGACGCCGCCAGAGAAATCGGAGCCTGGTACAGGATCGCCAAAGAGGTGCGTTGGAGAAACTTCCTTCAAGTGCGGCAGGTTTTCAAAGATGCCGATGAAGTGGATGGATACGTGATCTTCAATATCCGCCAAAACCGGTACCGGCTGATCACGATCATTCACTACGCGCGTGAAAGGGAGGGCCGGATCACGGGGGGCCACATCTACATCCGGTCATTTCTGACGCATCAGCAATACGACAACCGCGCGAATTGGGACAGAGGGATAAAACGATGAGTACAACGCTTGCGAATCCCGCGGAGATGATTCGTCGTGGAGCGCCCCGGCTAATTCATTCCGATACGGAACTGGCGGAATACACGGATGCGCTTTTCGAACTGACGGCAAAGGCAGATCCAACACCAGAGGAGGAAGAGGCTATCGAGCTGATAACCCTGCTGGTGGAACGGTACGAGGCTGAGCGTTACTCCATCCCGGAGGCTGAGCCTGTCGACGTGCTTCGGTTTCTGCTCGAGAGGAACTCACTTTCACAGCGCGATATTGCAGAGGAACTTGGCAGCGAAAGCACGGTTTCGCTGATTCTTTCCGGCAAGCGGCAACTGAACCGCGACCACATTAGCCGGTTGAGCCGGCGCTTCAACGTGTCGCCCGCGGTGTTTTTCGGAGCGTCTTCTCACCTCTGATTGATTGGCGACTCCGCGGCGAATGCACCTTCGCCGCCGAAGAAGCCACCGGCACTCCAAATTAGCGGAAGCATCTCAGGCAGGTCTTCGACGGGAATTCCATCCCGCCAACTGCTCCCCTATCTTTGTCACCAACCCTTGAAGCTCATAGCAGTGCCCACTGACATCGAGCAAAGAGAGCTCACGTCCCAGGCGCTCCCAGGATGTCTGTTTTTGGGACTCAACAGCCATCTCCCGCAAGCCAGGAAGGCGGTCGAGGGAATATTTTCCGAAAAGCTCGTCCGCACGCCGCAAGGTCCACGTTCCGAGCGAAATCAAAATCTCGTCTGACGGTGATGGATTAAGTCGAAGTGCAAACCAGAACAACCCAATTCCGTAGGCACAGACCCGGTTGTCTCGCCCTTCAGGCTCTGAGTTGAGCATCAACCATGCAAAGAACTTCGCTGCGTGACTATTGAAGTCAACTGGCAAAGCGCGCAGACTCAGGACCATCTGGATTACCGCTGAATCGATACACCCGTTGTTGTAGTGGTAGTTGTATGGTGCATATTCCACGCGCAGAATCGCGGCACACGAGAATGCCCGCATCCAATGGCCAAATTCGCCGGTCCTTCCTGGCCTCCATGCCGGGTCCTCAGGCTCCGACCAGCGAATCAGTTCCATCACCTCCATCGGGAACCGATGCATGTCTGGCGGAAAAGTACCCGTTTCCCTAACCTGTCGCAGAACCATGAACTGCTTTTCCTTGTCCAACCCGTACTCCGCAGCGGCAATCTCCTCAAGCATCTCGTCGTTGATATGCCTGGAGATCTCGCGCAGCAGTCCCTCCGAATCGGGCTCAAGGTGACTCCGAGGTTCGACAATCATTGTTTGACCCCACCCACCACCAGCCCCACCGCTTCCGCCGCGCTCGAAGCAACGCGCATCAGCGCCCGGTTCTTCGGCTTCAGGAATCCTGCCGCAACCGCGGTATCGAGGAATGCGAGCAGGCCGTCCCAATAGCCGATGGTATTGATCAGGATGCAGGGCTTGGCGTGCAGCTTCAACTGCGCCCAGGTGACAATTTCCAACAGCTCTTCCATAGTGCCGTAGCCGCCGGGCAACACGAGAAATGCGTCGGCCAACTCGGCCATGCGCGCCTTTCTCTCGTGCATTGTAGAGACCAGTTCGAGACGGGTCAGGCCGCTGTGCGCGATCTCTTTGCCGGAAAGAATATTCGGCAGCACGCCAATCACCTCGGCGCCACCGGCGAGCGCGGCATCGGCAACCGCGCCCATCAGGCCTACGCTTGCCCCGCCATAAACCAGGCCCAGGCCGGCGGCGGCGATGGCCGTGCCAAGCGCCTGCGCCTCCGCAAGAAATGCAGGATTGTTTCCATCGGCGGATCCGCAATAAACGGCCACGCGGCGTGCAAGCTTCCCGGTCAAAGTCATCGCGCATCCAGAATAGCCTGAAGGGGACCAGGGCTAGTTCAGCTCCAGGTATTGCGCGGAGGTGAGAATCCTGATTCCGAGGAATGTATTGAGATCGAGCAGATCCCGGTCACCCGTGACAATCAAGTCCGCCCGTCCATGGACGGCGACCTCGAGAAACATGTCGTCCTTCGGGTCCCGGCAGGCAACAATGGATGGTGGATTTGATATAAGTTGGGCAACTTCCCGGACTTGCAAGAGAAATGGCTCCACGCTTCCTTGTTCTAAATAGCGGGCGAATTTTGCTCGCCCCAGCACGATCCGCAGCTCCTCTATCGTAGCTTCTGAGACCAGCGTCATCGCCTCGCTCCAAGCCCGCGCCACAGCACGTCCGGGTTTGGATTGTTCGCGAAGTAGCCGGCTCACATAGACGTTCGTGTCGATAACAATCCGTCGGCGTATCACTCGTTGGCTAGGAGCTGCTCTAGCACTTCATCGGTCATCCCCTTCGACTCGGCATACCGGCTGGTCCCTTCGGTATAGCGCAGCAAGTCCCTCACACGCGCTTGGTGGATTCGGTCCCATTCCGCGGCGGAAACCAGCACCGCCACATCGCGTTCATGACGTTGAATCGTCACCGGCTCGCGTTGCGCCTGGTCAATAATTGCTGCAAAATTCTGTTTTGCTCGAGTTGCCGAGACGGTTGCCATGACCGAATTATATCAAAAACGTCTATTTTGATTAAATTGGATAAAATAGACATTTCGGTTGAGTCTCGTAATTCTTGTCTCCGCTCCGTAACACCTCACGTGCACCCCCGCGCTCCTGCCCGCACCCCGAACGGTACACTAGAGCAAGGACCCTTCCCGCCTGGACGCCGCCTTGCCGCCGCTCACTGACAACCTGAACCCCGAACAGCGTGCCGCCGTTGAAGTTACAGAAGGACCGCTGCTGATCCTGGCGGGAGCCGGTTCAGGCAAGACCCGCGTCATCACCAGCCGGATCGCGTGGCTGATCCGCGAAAAGGGCGTTGCGCCGGACTCGATTCTGGCAGTTACATTTACGAATAAAGCTGCCAGTGAAATGGGCGAGCGGGTGGACAGACTGCTGGGGCATTCGTCGCTGGCCAAGCCGCTGATTGCTACATTTCACTCGCTTTGCGTGCGGATGCTGAGGCGGGACATTGAAGCGCTGAAGATTGGTAACGAAGGGCTGACGCGGTCATTTGCGATTTACGACGAGAACGATCAGCAAGCGATTGTGAAGCAGGTGATGCGGCGAATGGGCCTGGACACCAAGCAACTGACGCCGCGCACGGTGCTGGGCCGCATCAGCTGGGCCAAGAACCACATGGTGGACCCACAGGAGTATTACCTCGCATCGAAGGACCCGAACAGCGAGCGCATCGCGCATATCTATCAGAGCTACAAGGCTGAACTGCGCAAGAACAATGCGCTCGATTTCGACGATCTGCTGCTGGAAGCGGTGCGGCTGCTGAAGGTTTCCGGTGAGACCAGGGAGCGCTATCAGCGGCGCTATCGGTACTTACTGGTGGATGAATACCAGGACACAAACCGCCCTCAATACGAGCTAATGAAGCTGCTGGCCGGGGAAGCGAAGAACGTGTGCGCCGTGGGCGACGAGGACCAGAGCATCTATTCATGGCGCGGCGCAGATATCCGCAACATTCTGGAGTTTGAAAAGGATTTCCCGAATGCGCGGATTGTCAGGCTGGAGCAGAACTACCGGTCGACGCAGATCATTCTTGAGGCCGCCGGCGCGGTGGTAGCCAACAACCTCCGCCGCAAGGGAAAAAAGCTCTGGACGGATCGCCAGGGCGGAAGCCTGGTTGGGTACTATGAGGCTCCCGACGGCGAAAACGAGGCGCTGTTCATCGCCGAGCGCATCCAGAAGTTCCTGCGCGAAACCGATGCGGAAAAGGCGGAGGGCCACTGCGCCGTGCTTTACCGCACTAACTCGCAGTCGCGGCTGGTGGAGGAGGCTCTGCGCCGGTACAACATCCGCTACACGATGGTGGGGGGCTTCAGTTTCTACGAGCGCGCGGAGATCAAGGATCTGCTTGGTTACCTGCGGCTGGTGCGCAACCCGCACGACTCCATGGCACTGAATCGCGTGATCAACACGCCGGCGCGCGGCATTGGGAAAGCCACGCTTGAGACGCTGGAACGCGTGGCGCTTGAGACCGGCCATTCCACATGGGAGGCACTGGGCGCGGCGATCAAGAACAGGCTGATTCCCTCGCGGGCATTGATGGCGCTTGATGCTTTCAGGCAACTGATTGTGGATGCGCAGGCGATGATGGACCCTGACTTTGCCGGGAAACTATCTGCGGACGTTGCGGCGAGTGCGGAAGAAGACGACGCGGACACCGATTTTGGATTTGGGTCAGCCGCTGCGAACTCAGCCAGCTCAGATTCCGCCACCAGTTTCGACTTCGGCGGGAATGAAGACCAGCTCACCCTGCTTGACCCGGCCAGCTTCAGCGCTTTCGTCGAAGAACCCAAGCGGCCGTTCCTGAAAATGCCAATGCAGACCGCTCAACGGGATCGGGTCGAATCGAAGCCCACTGTCGCTCCAGCGGTCCTGCCTCCCCAGAAAAAGGTTGAGATTTCGCTTGCGGGGAAGAACTGGCAAATCAGCGAAGCGGCTTATAAGAAACTGCAGCGTCGGCTGCAAACCTTGGAAGAAAAAGCCTTTGAGATCGGGGTAAGCGGACCAAGAACAGAGGTCAAGAACGGAGAGCCACTGAAGGTTGCGTTCTTTTTCGACCCGTTAAGCATCGGCGGTTGGGAGCTAATCGGCATCCTTCATAACATCAAGGGCGATCGCAAGACCGAGCAATTAGGCAAGGAGTCAATCCCAGACAGGTATCTGCAAGATCCCGAGAACTGCGAACATTGCAATACGCGGAGAAGAAGAAACACCACTTTCATCCTGAAGAACAATAGTGGAGCCTTTAAGCAGGTCGGTAGCGATTGCATTCATAAGTTCCTGGGCGACAAACCTGAGATATGGAAATTCGACAAACCTGAGGTTTGGAGATTTGGGCAAGAATCAACGGAAGAACTAGTAGGTTACCTCAACGACTTGACTGAACGCGATCTTGAAGTCCCGGCTGCATCTCCGCCCCAGTGGGTTACTTCGCTGACGCCTGGACCTCTCGTGAGTTCAGAGTCAGATCGCGAAGTAGCGTCGGTCTTTCGCACTCCCAGGGACGCGGCGACCTTGCCCGAGCTGATCCGCTTCATCATCGACCGCACAGGCTACATCAAGGCGCTGGAAACGGAAGGCTCTCCGGAAGCCTTCAGCCGCATTGAAAACCTGAAGGAACTGGCGAATGCGGCGCACGATGCGGAAGCCCGCGGAGAGACGCTGGCCGAGTTTCTGGACCACGCCGCGCTGGCTTCAGACACTGACCAGTTCGACCCCGAAGCGCGCGTTACCCTGATGACTTTGCACGCGGCCAAGGGACTTGAATTCCCGCTTGTCTTCCTGGCCGGGCTGGAAGAGGGTCTGTTCCCTCATTCGCGCACGCTGAATAACCCCGAGGAACTGGAAGAAGAGCGGCGGCTCTGTTACGTGGGCATGACGCGCGCCATGAACACGCTGGTGCTGACACGCGCTCACTACCGGAGACGCTACGGCAACGACGCTCCGGAGATGAGCATTCCATCGCGCTTCCTTGAGGAAGTTCCGACGCAATTGGTGGAGAACCTGGGCGGACGCGGCCTTGGGCAAACGTCTTCGTGGGCCACTCCCGGCTATCCCAATACGTACGGACGGCGGCCCTCGCCCGGCGGGGAATTCGGCGAGAAGCACTACAACTACGAAGATGAAAGCCAGGAGGCGCGGAGCCTGCCGGCAGACCTCGGCACCCGCTCAAAGAGCGCCGGAGCGGTACATGTGGGAAAGCAACCGGATTCCATCGACAACATTGCACGCTTCTTTGGAGGAAAAGCGGGGGGAGGGAAGGCGGGAGGGTTCAAGCCTGGCGCCTATGCCCGGCCCTCAATGGAGATTCCCGAACCAACCGGCGCGGCCGGACTCAAGAAGGGCCAGCGCGTACGGCACTCGAAATATGGCGAGGGCACCATCCTATTGCGCGAAGGCGACGGCGAAGACGCGAAACTCACTGTGATGTTCTCCCGGCATGGCATGAAAAAGCTGATGGAGAAGTTCGCGAACCTGGAGAGAATCTAGTGTCTGCTGACAGACACTGTGGAGCAAAAGAAAGTCGTCGGCAGCATTCCCCACATGCAGCTTGCCAATTCCGTGCTACACTCTGTGTAATCGTAGAATTCGATCTGAAGTTCTTGCCTGTTCCGGTTACCGCCTACACGCAAACTTCCACATTGCGTTCGCGGTAAATCAGTATCGAAGGAGCATCACAATGGAAACAGGCACAGTCAAGTGGTTTAACGACGCCAAGGGATTTGGATTTTTGAGCCGCGAAAACGGCGAAGACGTCTTTGTTCATCACACCGCCATTCAGTCGAGCGGATTCCGTTCACTACAGGAGGGCCAGCGGGTCCAGTTCAACGTGACCAAGGGCCCCAAGGGTTGGCAGGCTGAAAACGTTCAGGTCGTCTAAGGTAACTGCTTAGCAACCGGCTCGAAAAGATCGGGTAGGAGGCGGGATCACTCCCGCCGTCCTCCCACACCACAGGACGTGCCGTTCGGCATCCGGCGGTTCATGAAGCAGATGTAAGGCGTTGCCGAGCTTCCACCAACGAAACCAACCCCATACGGTCGAACCAGGACTTCGGATAGGCGGCATTCATGTGCGAAGCGCCGCCGTTCCACCACGGGCCCCGCTGGTTGGTGGCAGACCGCCACGCACGCACCTTGTCTATCCCCGCCCGCATCAGGTTCTTCGCCCGCGCGTAGACACGCTTCCACTGCCGCCACAGAACGCTTCGCAGCTTGCGCCTGATCCAGCCATCGAGGTCTTCCAACACACCTTTCACTTCGGTAAGCCGGAAGTACGCAACCCAACCCCGCAGTACGG
>JBEKZG010000004.1:0-23326 GCA_049510095.1 Occallatibacter sp. | reverse complement strand
CGGTGAGCAAGCCGAAGTAGGATGCGCGCATGGTCTCGCTCTGTCCGCGCAGAATGAAATGGGAGCCGCGCGGAAGATCGCGCTGGTGTTGATCGATGATGCCCTGTACCTTGCGTGTCACCGTGCCAAGATCGGTTCCATCCACATTCGCGTAGATATCCAGCACCGGCTGCACGTTGTAGTGGCTCACCGTTCCCAGTTCGGTTCCCGGTACGATCGACGACACATTGCCCAGGACATCTACAGGCACAGGTTGTCCCGGAACTGCTGTAGACTGCATCCCGGTCTGGGCAGCCAATGCGGCCTGCTGCGATGATGCGGCGCTGTTGACCGGCAGGCTCTGGAGCGCGGCCAGAGAGTCCAGCCGGTACTGCGGAGCCTGGATGGCCACGTTGTAAGTCACCCCGCTCTTCGGGTCGAGATAGAAGTTCGGAGTGGTCTGAAAGCTCCCGCTCAAGGCGATCAGAATGCTCTGCGCTACATTGCTCTGCGTCAGGCCAATGCTCTGGGCGCGCGTACGGTCCACGTTCACCGTCATATTCGGATAATCGAAGGGCTGCTGAATGCGCGCATCGGCCGCGCCGGGAACATATCGCACTTCATTCAGCATCTTCTCCGCCAATGTGCGGTTGCCGTAGAGATTCGGACCCACAATCTGGATGTCGATCGGCGCTGAAAGGCCGAAGTTCAAAATCTGCGTCACGATATCCACCGGCAGCACATAAAACGTCACGCCGGGATATTGCCTGTTCAATTCTTCCCGCAGTTTCCCCACATAAGCTGCGGTGGGATGGTGGTCCTTGGTCAGTTGCACCTGGATATCGGCATCGGCCGGCCCGATGGGCGCGGAAGTTGAATACGAAAGATTCAACCCTGAATAAGGCAGCCCGATGTTATCCACGATCGAAACCACTTCCTTGGCCGGAATCTGCTCGCGGATCGTCGAGTCGATGTGATCGCAAAGCAGAGCCGTCTCTTCGATGCGCGTACCCGTTCGCGCGCGTACGTGAATCTTGAATTGGCCGGCGTCGACCGACGGAAAGAAATCCTGTCCGAGCGAAGGCAGCAAAAGACCCACAGATGCGACAGCAAAGACCGTGAAGAGAATCAGAAAAACCGCGGGATGGTCCACGCACACGGTGAGCAGCCGCAGATAGAAGTTACGCAGCTTGGAGAATCCTTCTTCGAAACCCAGTTGAAACCGCACCAGCGGATTGCGGCTGGACCGTTTCTTCGCCTCTTGCGCGTCGTCGTGTTCCTTCAGCAAGTATTTAGCCATTGTCGGCACAACAGTTCGCGATAGCAGGTAGCTGGCCAGCATGGCAAAAACCACTGCCTCAGCAAGGGGCACAAACAGGTAACGCGCTACGCCGCTGAGCATGAACATCGGTACAAACACAATGCAGATTGCCAGCGTTGAAACCAGCGCCGGCGTGGCAATCTGCGCGGCGCCATCCAGAATCGCCTGCTCAATCTCCTTGCCCGATTCCAAGTTACGGTTAATGTTTTCAATCTCCACCGTCGCATCGTCCACCAGGATACCGACGGCCAGCGCAAGCCCTCCCAGCGTCATGATGTTGATGGTCTCGTGCAGCATGTACAGCATGATCAGCGAGCACAGAATCGAAAGCGGAATCGATACCGCAATGATTACCGTCGAGCGAAAACTACCCAGGAAGACCAGGATCATGATTGCCGTCAGGCACGCCGCGATGATTGCCTCGCGAATCACGCCGTCGATGGCGCTGCGCACAAAAATCGATTGGTCTGAGAGCGCGCTGATTTTAAGCTCCGGCGGCAACTGGCCTTTGATGCTCTCCAGCACGCCCCGCACACCCTTAATGATGTCCAGCGTGGACGACGACCCTGTCTTGAGGACATTCATCAGTACGCCGCGGCGGCCGTTTACGCGCACAATGTTGGTTTGCGGCGGATAACCGTCCCGCACGTGCGCCACGTCGCGGATGTAAATCATTGCCCCGTTCACTGATTTGATGGGGAGATTATTCAGCTCATCCACCACCGACGGCGCGGAGTTGGTCTCCACCGCATACTCAAAGCGGTCAATCTTCATCGTGCCTGAAGGCGCAATCAGGTTTTGCGCGTTCACAGCATTCACCACGTCCACTGGTGAAAGACCCTTCGACTGCAGCGCGTGCAGATCCAGGTCTACCTGGATCTGGCGCTGCTTGCCGCCGTAGGGAAACGGCGTCTGCGCGCCTTCGATTGTCGCGAGTTGGGTACGGATCGTATTCTGGCCCAGGTCGTTCAGCCGCTGCTCGTCCAGCCCCTGTCCGGAGAGGCCCAGCTGCAACACCGGCACACTCGACGCGTTGTATTGAATGATGAACGGCGGCGTAGTGCCCGGTGGCAGGCTGCGCAACTGCACCTGGCTGATCGAGGTCACCTGCGCTACGGCGTTGCCGATGTTCACGTGCGGCTGAAAGAATATCTTGATGAGCCCGATGCCGTTCAGCGACTGCGACTCGATGTGCTCAATGTCGTTGACCGTGGTGGTCATGCCCCGCTCGCTGTTGAAGACGATGCGGTTTGACATCTCCTGCGCCGACAGCCCGTTGAAATTCCACACTACCGTGACAACAGGGATATCGATATTCGGAAAGATGTCCGTCGGCATCGACTCAATGCTGAAGGCGCCAAGTATCAAAATTAAAAACGCGAAAACGGCAAAGGTGTAAGGCCGCCGCAGCGCGAGCCGGACTATCCACATCATAGGGCAGGTACTCGCTCCTGAGCCGGACCGCTACTGACAATGCTTTCCGTGACCGGAATCCGCACGACCCTGAAGACAATTGAAATGGTCGGTAGATCCCTGGACCGGTTAAGACCGGCTCATCGGTTTTACGGGTCCGGCGGCAAATCCGCCCGGCCCATTCCAAAATCCGATTGAAATTACAATGTTAGCCGATGTTTCACGTGAAACTCGCAAGGGCAAACAATATGGGCGCAATGCACAGTTTCTAGGACGGTTGGAGACGTGCTAAAGATGCAATTATGAAGATTTTGTATGCCGGGATGTGGGTCGGCGCAGGGTGTCCGATTCATCCTCAGGCAACCATTTCAGCGCGCAACGCATCGCGGCTCGTGTAGAACAGGGCAGCACGCGAATCGCCAGGTTACTGGCCTATTCCGTCAGCCGGTTTCTTCCTGCCAATTTCCAGCTTCAATCCGCGAAAGCTGCCTCTTCCACCTTGGCGCGCTCCACCAGCTTCACCGGATAGTAAGCATTGCGCGTGTACTGCTTCACCATGCGGTTGGTGTTGAAATACGACCCGTTGAAGGCCAGCGTCGTTCGCATCAGCCGTCCCCATTTCTCCGGAGCTTCCAGGTAGAGCGGAACCACAGCGGTCTCCAGCTTCTTGTAGAGCGAGGCTGCCTCCTCCTCATCGTTGGCGCCATCCTCAATTGCCCAGCCGGTCTGACCCTCAATGCATCCCTCAATCCACCAGCCATCCAGAATCGAAAGGCTGGGCACGCCATTCAGCGCAGCCTTCATGCCGCTGGTGCCGGAGGCCTCATAGGGCCGCCGCGGCGTGTTTACCCACACATCCACCCCCGCGGTGAACATCGCGCCCAATCCCCAGTCGTAGTTCTCCAGGTAAACAATCCGCAGTTCTTCATTCGAGAGCTTGGTTGCGTCTTCCACTACTTCCTGAATCAGCGCCTTGCCGGGTTCGTCCTGCGGGTGGGCCTTGCCCGCATACAGAATCTGCAAGCCGCCCGCTGCGTTCGCAATCTCCACCAGCCGCTTCGTATCTGTGAAAAGCAAAGTCGCGCGCTTGTAGGTCGCCACGCGCCGCGCAAATCCCAAAGTGAGCACGTTAGGATTGAGCATCCGGCCCGTGCGCGCCGCAATCTCAGCCAGCAACTCGCCTTTCGCGCGGGCGTGGGCTGCAAGAATGTCCTTCTCCGGCAGGTCGATCGCGTTGCGCAGATACAGATTGTCCCTCCGCCAGGAGGAAATGTTGGCATCCAACAGCTGTTGAATCGGTTCTGAAACCCAGGTGGGCGCGTGAACGCCGTTGGTAATTGAATTGATCGCAAACTCCGGAAACATCTGGCGCGAAACCTTGGCATGTTGCAAGGCCACGCCGTTGGCATAGCGCGAGAATTTCAGCGCTAGCAGGGTCATGTTCAACATCCCGTCCCGGAAGCAACCCAGTTTTTCCAGGCGCGCGGTTCGGTCGCCCCCGAGGATGCGGATCGTCTGCTCTGTTGAAAAGCGATCGTGGCCCGCTGGAACTGGGGTATGGGTGGTAAACACGCACTTCTGTCGCACTTGCTCAATATCGGTAGTCGTAGCTGCGCCCAAAGGTCCGCCGCCAAGTTGGCCTTCCAGCAATGCCAGCGTTAGCAGCGCCGCATGTCCTTCGTTCATGTGGTAGACATTCACTCGTGCCCCGAGCGCATTTGCCATGCGCGCGCCGCCCATGCCGAGCACAATCTCCTGCTGCAGCCGATATTTCGTATCCCCTCCGTAAAGGTGATCCGTCAGCCCGCGATCCCATCCCGAGTTTCCGTCCACATCCGTGTCCAGCAGATAAATAGGCACCACATGCCCGTATCTGCCCTCCAGATCGTAGCGCCACGCGCGGACGGTCACGATGCGGTCTTCGATCGAAACCGTAACCCGTGCCGCTTCCTCGGTGCAGAAGTCGGAAGGATTCCACGACTGAATATCTTCGCTCTGCGCGCCCTTGACGTCCAGGTGCTGCTGAAAATATCCCTTGCGGTGCAGCAGCGTAAAGGCCAACAGTGGGACGCCTAGATCCGCTGCCGAACGGAGCGTATCGCCCGCCAGAACCCCAAGGCCCCCGGAGTAGGTCGGCATCCCTGGGTTGATCGCGATTTCCATGGAGAAATACGCCACTTGGCCGGCAATGGGAAAAACTTCATACGAAAACGGCTTGGACGATGTCGATGGCATAGTCTCTTAAACTCTCCTCGCAGCTTCCAGTTGCGAAGCAGCGGCTCAAAAAATCCCGCCCGGCCGGAAGGCAAAATATACCCTCCGAGCCTGCCCGGGGCAAACTCTTTCCATTCCGGCGAACACCCTCAATTCTAACAAGCGTGTCGCGGGGATAACCCTGCCACGTTCGTGTGATTGCAACCCTGGGGTCACGCCCGGCGTATAACCAACGTCACGCTAAATCATCCGATGCGCGCCGCCGGAAGCGTGGCACACGTGGATCTGCGGCACAATGTTAATTTCCGCGGCGTAACGGCCTGCCAGAGCCTCCACAAACTCAGCCGACCGGCGCTGCTCCACCAGATTGATGGTGCAGCCGCCAAATCCGCCGCCCGTAAGCCGTGCGCCGATCAGTCCCGGCAAATCCTGCGCCAGGTTCACCATGGCGTCCGCCTCCCTGCAGCTAGCCTCGAAATCCCGGCTATAGCTCCAGTGTGCCTCGGCCATCAGCCGGCCCACCTCGAGTAAATCGCCTCGGATCAATGCTTCGGCGGCAGATACCGTCCGCAGGTTTTCGCCGATCACATGCCGCGCCCGCTTCAGTGAGTTGGGAGTCATCTCGTGACCCCATCTCTCCAGATCCTCCAGCGTCGCATCGCGCAGAAAACGTACCTCTGGCCGATGGCTCGCAATTACGGCGCATGCGGCCTCCACCTCCGCGCGTCGCGTCGTATATTCGCCTCCCGCCACGGTGTGTTTCACCATGGTATTGGCAATCACCAGCGCCACGTTGGCGGGAATCGGCGCCAGCTTGAAGCTCAGGTCCCGGCAGTCCAGCAGAAGCGCATGGTCTTTGGCGCCGTTGGCCGAGATGAACTGGTCCATGATGCCGCAGCTCGCGCCCACAAACTCGTTCTCCGCCCTCTGGCAAAGCCGCGCGAGCACCGGCCCCGGATAACCGACACCAATGAGCGAAAGCACCGCCAGTGCCGTTGCAACCTCAACCGAAGCGGAGCTCGAAAGTCCCGAACCCAGCGGGATGTCGCCCCATAGGCTCAGGCTGAAACCAGGAATCGCAAGTCCCTCACCCGCCAGAATCGAAACGACGCCGAGCGGATAGTCACTCCAGTGACGGCTCGCTGCGGCCGGCAGCGCGGATGCCTCAAAAACTCTTTCTTCGCCGAAGTTCTCTGAATAGATGACGATTTTGCCGTCGCTGCGTGGAGTGATTCCGGCCAGAGTTGCAAAGTCTATCGCCGCAGGCATCACAAAGCCCTCGGCATAATCGGTATGCTCGCCAATCAGGTTTACCCTGCCCGGCGCGGCAAAAATAGCTGGCTCCGCCTGAAAACGGTCAAGGTGCATCGAACGGAATACTGCGCAATCGTGCATGTCAGCTCACACCCGAAGTGGATTCAATCTTGTTGCCCAATTGGGGAGGATGGACAATCAGTTATACTACGCCGACATGAGAACGTTTTCATCATTAAGCCCAACTGAATTTGGCCCGTCCATCGGCTTCAATCTCCAAATGCCTCTGCGCAGCTCTCCGAGAATCGATCCCAGATTCTATCCAGCCACGCCTCGTGCTCAGGCTTCATCAAAACAGACCGCAGGCAAGTGACGGTTCCGGTATCAGACCCACCCGCCGGCCCAAACCACGCACGCGGTAATTCTACAAGGGCCAGGTGCAAATCTCGTTTGGCACAGGCCGCAAATACTCTCTGAGCCAGTTGCGAGGCTTGGTCGCCGGTTTCGGCGTTCAGCTTCCACACAACAATATCAAGCTCTGGCGATCCCGGCGCCAGAGACTGAAATCGCCCAGCGGCATCTTCACGCAATCGCCGGTCCAGTTCCAAAGCCGCCCTTCGGCCTCGCCCCAGCCCGCGTGCAAATTCGCCCTCAGGTATCAGCGGCAGAAGCTTCTGTGTTGCCCACAACGCTACCGCCGCCGCACCGGCCCGTGAGCATTCCAGGCTGATTTCACCAAGATGCAACTGCTTCGAAGTGAAGTAAGTATACGGGGAATCGTGCTTGTAGTAGCGCCCCACCGACGGGTCGCGGAATAGTACGCAGCCGCAACCGTAGGGTTGCAGCCCATGCTTATGCGGATCAATCACAATCGAGTCAACGTGTTTGATGTTGTGGTACGTCCGTCGAGCAGGTGCGTCGAGCATGTCACGGATCAGTGCAAAATAGCCGCCATAGGCCGCATCCACATGAATGCGACAGCCGCACTGCGCGCAAAGCGCACGGATATCACGGAGCGGATCGACGGCTCCGATCGCTGTTGTCCCTAGGGTGACCACCACCGTTCCCACATCGTTTCTGCGAAGTTCCGCTTCGAGCGCGTTCAAGTCCATTCGCCCGTAACTGTCGGAGGCAACGCTGGTGTACTCCAGCTTGAGCACTGCGGAGATGCGCTTATGCGTGTAATGTGCCTGTTCCGACCCCACGATTCGCCGCCCCGGCGCCGTCTGCCCCGCCACCCAAAGCGCCTCCAGGTTGGCAATCGTCCCGCTGGAAGTCAGGTGGCCTAAGTAGGAGTCCGCCCAGCCGAACATTCCGGCAATTTCACCCACCGCCTCGATCTCCATCTCCGAACTGGCCCGTCCACCATCCCGCGCATGGTTGTTAGGGTTGATGCTCATGGCCAGCGCGTATGCAGCCCTGGCTACCGGATGCGGCGGCTTCAGCATCTGACCGGCGTACAGAGGATGAAAATAGGGGTAGTTGTCTCCGAGGCGATGCGCCGTCTCTTCCAGAACCCGGGAAAGGTCGCTATCGGCCGCCACGCCGGCAGTCTCAACAGCTGGCAGCCGGCAGAATTCCGCCTCAAGTACTTCCGCAGCGCGAGCAAGTAGACCGGGAACTGGATCCTGGAGCATGGCGACCTCTCACAGTATCACAGCCAGTCGTGTCGTTCTAAATCCAAATTGGTCAACGAGTTCCGAAAGAGGAAATCGCCATATCGCCGTTTCGGCCAGAATTCCTGCGCTCTTTTTCACAGGGAATGCTACAATTCGAGTAGCGTTAGAGTCGAACCGGGCGTGAGCAGTACTCGCCCAATCAAGCAAGATTCTGCCAGTGGTCGCTCCGATTCATCCAGCGCAATTCAATCCAGGAAACACGATCAAAATGGAACAAGGTACTGTGAAGTGGTTCAATGATGCGAAGGGCTTCGGCTTCATTTCGCGTCAGAACGGCGAAGACGTGTTCGTGCACTACTCTGCGATCAACTCCAGCGGGTTCAAGAGTCTGCAAGAAGGTCAAGCCGTGCAGTTCAACGTGGTGAAGGGGCCCAAGGGATGGCAGGCTGCCGACGTGCAGCCGCTCTAATCTCGAAGAGACGGATTCAGGCAGAATCCAGCAAAAACACAAGAATGAGTAATTCATACGAGGGCTTGGAGCAATCCCGGCTCTCGTTTGTTTTATCTAGGCACGCTTGGCCCACCAGGCCAGCCCCGAGAATCTTAAGCCAAGACGCCCGTGCGTGTTTCCCGAGCATGTTCCGCATGCGGGTATACCAACAACCCGCCGGACATCGCGATCGACTCGTGGCACTCAGGCACCATAAAGCCGCTAGGCAGATAAGCCTGCGGTTCCCTGTCATCATGGTGGTGGCTGCACATCGCCTTTTGATTCCCGAAAATCACCTCTTCCATCTCCGCGTTCGGGTCCTGTTTCATTTGGAATCGGCGAGCGAATCGCGCATGCCGCTCGACTTGATGCGCGTCATCCTTCTATCCTCAATGTGCTGGCCGCGATTTCACTTGGCGCGGCTCCATGGGAACCCGATCCATCATGAGCACGCAGACAATTGCCGTACACCTGCCCGACGGGGCCATTCGCGAAGTGCCTTCCGGCACCACGCCCCTTGAAATTGCCAACTCAATTTCGCCGCGCCTGGCTGCGGCTTCTGTCGTCGCCCGCCTGACTCCGCTCAGCGGAACGGCAACTTCCGGCACAACTCACGGAGCCGAGCCGGCTGAAGCAGCCATGTACGCCGCCGAGGACGCGGCTAAACCCCACCTCGTCGACCTGACGACCCCGCTCAACGCCGACACACTCCTCGAACTCGTCAAGGAGAACGACCCAGACGCCCTGAAGGTGGTGCGCCACTCTGCCGCGCACGTGTTGGCCACAGCGGTGCTTGAGCTGTTCCCGGAGACCAAGCTAGGCCACGGTCCGGCTACCGATTCCGGTTTCTTTTACGACTTCTACCGCGAGAAGCCTTTCACACCCGGCGACCTGGCGCTTATTGAATCCAAAATGGCCGAAGTCGTTGCGCGCAACGAGAAGTTTGTCCGCGAATACGAGCCTCGCGAGCAGGCCTTGGCCGAATTTGAACGCGATGGCGACTTCATGAAGACCCACTTCATTACAAAATTCACCGAGCCTGGGTCGGAAGTCAGCTTTTATCGCAACGGCAGCTTCGTCGACTTCTGCCGCGGACCGCATGTCCCCTCCACCGGCCGCGTCAAGGCCTTCAAACTCACCGCGCTCGCCGGAGCGTACTGGCTCGGCGACGAAAAGAATCCGCAGCTCCAGCGCATCCACGGTACCGCCTTCTTCTCCCAGAAGGAACTCGATGCCCACTTCGCGCGCCTCGAAGAAGCGGCCCGGCGCGACCACCGCCTCCTCGGCAAGCAACTCGACCTGTTCAGCATTCAGGAACTCGCCGGCTCCGGTCTCATCTTCTGGCACCCCAAAGGCGCCATCATTCGCAAAGTCATGGAAGACTGGATGCGCGACGAATGCCTCCGCCGCGGCTATTCGCTCGTCTTTACTCCCCACGTCATGCGCCGCGAACTGTGGAAAGTCAGCGGCCACGAGGGCTTTTACTCCGACAAAATGTACACCCCCATGGAGCTCGACGACGCCGAATATCGCCTCAAGCCCATGAACTGCCCCGGCCACATTCTCATATACAAGAACTCGCCGCGCAGTTATCGCGATCTCCCCCAGCGTTATGCCGAGCTGGGCAATGTCTACCGCTATGAGCGTTCCGGCACCATGCACGGCCTCTTGCGCGTCCGCGGCTTCACGCAGGACGATGCCCACATCTTCTGCATGCCCAGCCAGATTGAAGACGAAGTCGTCGCCTGCATCGATTTTGCCGAAGCCGTGCTGAAGACCTTCGGCTTCCAAGAATTCAAGGTCGAGCTCTCCACGTGGGATCCGAATGATCGGGCCCACTACACAGGCTCCGACGAAAACTGGGCTCTCGCCGTCGGCGGACTTCAACACGCGCTCGACCGCAAGGGCATCAAGTACACCACCATCCCCGGCGAAGCCGCCTTCTACGGACCCAAAATCGACGTCAAGCTCATCGATGTACTCGGTCGTCTCTGGCAGCTCTGCACCGTGCAGGTCGACTTCAATCTGCCCGCCCGTTTCGAGCTCGAATATGTGGGAGAAGACGGCGAGCGCCATCAGCCCGTAATGATCCACCGCGCTCTCTTCGGTTCCGTCGAGCGCTTCTTCGGCGTGCTCATCGAGCACTATGGCGGCGCATTCCCGCTCTGGCTCGCTCCCGTCCAGGTCGGCCTGGTGCCCATCAGCGAGCGCCACCACGCCTACGCAACAAGGGTCGAGGCAGAACTCAAAGCCGCCGGCCTTCGCGTCGAAGTGGACGACCGCAACGAAAAAATGAACGGCAAAATCCGCGACTTCGCCAACCAGAAGACGCCGTACATCCTAGTCTTCGGCGACAAGGAAGAAGCGGCAAATTCAGTAAGCGTCCGCGCCCGCGCCAAAGGCGACCAAGGCTCCATCCCCCTCGCCGACTTCGTCGCTAAGGCCAAGTCGCTCGTCGCAAACCAGTCCACCGAGCTCTAGCAAAATCGCCCCAAAGGGAGGACACACTCGCCATGACCTGGTCCAGATGTGAGACACAACCCTCGGATGCAGACTCCTGTCTGGAGGCATTGCTGATCAAGGGCCTGACCACTGGAGGGGACATTCCGCTCTCCCCGGATTTCTGGACTGAACTCAAGCAGGAAGCGACTATTCTTGCGATTCGAGTAGGTGATTCTGGAATTCCTGCTCGACTTCCTCAGCAAATTGTTCTGCGTCACGCTCCCGGATCAGTTTGTGCTCCCCCGGAATTTTCTTGGCCAGAAGATTTGTAGCTCGTTGGAAGGCGTCCCAAAGGCTCGGATCTGTGGGCTCTCCAAGCAAAAGGAACAACTTGAATCGCTCCGAACTGTCGGACAAACTGTTGGCCCTCCCAACCCACTTGCTTGCCTTCTCCGAGATTGAACTCGCATCCGCTAGATCAAATGAAACGGGCTCGAAGAGGTGCCAAATCCCATTCTTCCAGGAACGCTCGAACTCGTATTCGTAATCCGGTGCCGTGATTGTTTTGGGGCTGAAATATGGAAAGACTTCTTTTGATCTCAGCGGCTCCTGAAACACCTTCCAAACATCGTTGTCCTCCCGGCGTGCATTTTCAGAGAGGACTTCATACCGAGTCACATAGCGTCCGAATAGCTCCTCAAGCGTCTGAGCCGGATCTTCCGTGACTCCGACGCCCCCAAGAACGAACCGAATCGATGAGTCGTCAGCGGGTACTACCTCGTTAAGAATGGCTTGCAAGCCATCTTTTGGATCGCGAAAAAGAAGACCGCGCGCAAGCCTCTCGCTTGCGTCTGATACTTTGCGCTCAATATAGCCAGTAGTGGCGCGAAATGAGGTGCCATCTACACGGCCAAACATCCTGGAAATCCTACGTGATCGCCTGGTAAACGTTGCGCGAAGAAAACTCTGTGCGGGTGAGTACAATACGACACCTATGTTGACAAACTCCTGTGTCAATGGGTCGTAAACGTAACGAAGCAGGCTGAAATAAAATTTTTCTTTCACGCTAACCTCCTTGTTACTTCCTCTGCGAACTCAGCAGAGTGCTCGCTCATGAGCGCAAGATGCGACTCAATTCTTGGTAAATCATCTGACTTCCAAGTGCTCGGGATCTGGTCGGAGAAATATGTGGTTACCTCTTCTGATAACCCACTAAGTAGATGTAGGAAGTCTACAGGAAATGGTACCCGACTGAGCGCCCTAGCAAAAACGTGCTTCTCCAAGTGGTCTTCAGTAGCCAGTATCCACGGTTTTCGGCTCGGAAAAATCTCGAAAAGGAACGAAAACGCTGCCTCATGGTCGAAAACGAACAAATCGTCGTTACGGCTCCCGAGATTAGGATTATCGAACCTTCGGTCTGGATTCCTAATCAATGCGTCAAATGCATAGACCTTGATTGCTGCAGTCTGCAATATTCTTGGTATAGGCTTCTCAACAGGCCAAGGCGATAAATTTGTCAGAAGTTGGGTTCCAAAGTTCAACCCAACGCTGTCACGTACGATTTGTACCTTGCGTTCGTCCCCATCCAGTTCCTCGACAATGGCTTCTGTTAAATCCTCCTCTATCAACACGATCACAGGGCGCGGGCAGGACAGGCCAAGATATGCACCGAGCATTGACGCATATAGCTCATAAACTAGTCCTCGCTCTCGCATATCCAAGCCTCCCCGGAGCTTAACGACGTACTCGTCTACTTGGACGGATTCTCGACCAACACAAGAAAACTTGGCGGGAGATGTTCGGCCGCTGTCCATGAATCCGTGAAAAGTTGTTGCGATCACCCGGTCTATCACGGTCGCTCCACTCGTGATTGCCGATACCTTGAGGAGAAGTAGCAGCATACACGAGGGCATGGCCAGGCAGATAGAGGAGAATTTAATTGTATTGGCATGTATCGGTTAACTCCTGTTGACTAACTCTTCACGCGTTGATCGCCAACCCCTCCACCGCCCCATACCCATCCAGCATCGCCTCCGCCAGTGTAGGATGCGCGTGGATGGTGTACATCATCTCCTCCACAGTCCCTTCCAACTCCAGCACAGCAACCGCCTCGGCAATCAGTTCGGTAGCCTGCGGTCCAATGATGTGCACGCCCAGAATCTCGCCATACTTCGCGTCGGACACAATCTTCACAAACCCGTCGTGGTTGCCCACAATCGACGCCTTCGCATTGCCGGCAAATGGAAACTTGCCCACCTTCACCTCGTGGCCCTTCTCCTTCGCCTGCGCCTCTGTCAAACCAACTGACCCAATCTGCGGCTCGGTATACGTGCAGCTCGGTATCCGATCCTTTCGCACCGGCCTGAACTTCCGCCCGGCGATCTTCGCCACAGCCACCATCCCGCTCATAGCGCCCACATGCGCCAGTTGCGGCAGACCAAACACAATGTCGCCAATCGCGAAGACCCCAGGCTCGGCCGTCTCTTGCGCCTCGTTCACTTTCACCAGGCCCCGTTCCAGCTCGATCTTCGTCTTCTCCAGGCCAATGTCGCCCGTCAATCCCGCACGCCCCACAGCTACCAGCACCTTCTCGGCTTCCTTCACTTGGGCTTTGCCGTTCGCATCGACGTAACTCACCTTCACCCCGGCCTCCGTCTTCTCCACCGTCTCAACCTTGGCGCCGGTGTTCACATCAATGCCGCGCTTCTTGAACAGCCGTGTGATCTCTTTTGAAACCTCTTCGTCCTCCACCGGAACCACGCGCGGCAAGAACTCAAGAATGGTGACCTCCGTCCCAAAACTGCGGAAGATTGAGCTGAACTCCATCCCCACCGCGCCGGCCCCAATCACGATCAGCGACTTCGGCACCTGGCCCATCGCCAGAATTTCAATGTTAGTCAGAATGCGCTCGTCCGCCGCAAGCCCAGGCAACATCTTCGCCTGCGACCCGGTCGCCACAATCACATTCTTCGCCTTTACCTGGCCTACTTGCCCATCGGCCGCGACAACCTCCACGGTATGCACGCCATCTACCGCCGCCCCAGTCAGCCGCCCGTACCCCTGGATCCGCGCAACCTTGTGCTTCCTCACCAGAAATTCCAGCCCCTTCACGTGCTTGGCGATGATGCCATTCTTCCTCTCCAGCACCGCCGCCCAGTCCAGCGTCGGAGTCCCCGTCTCCCCAATCCCAAACTCCGAAGCATGCTGCACATGGTCCCAGATCTCCGCATTGAACAGCAGCGCCTTCGTCGGAATGCAACCCACATGCAAACAGGTCCCGCCCAGCTTGTCCGACTTCTCAATCAGCGCCACCTTCAGACCATACTCGGCCCCTCGAAATGCCGCCGAATACCCGCCCGGCCCGCTCCCAATAATGGCCACGTCATAAATCGTCTCTGCAACTGTCATTGCCAAAGCAAACTCCATTCCAAGGGGCATTCAGTGCCCCTCACCACCGTTCAGTCTAAAGGATGTCGGCGGCCGTCATTGAGCGTCGTGATCCAGCGCGTGTCTCACCTCGCCCCGGCCTTCAGAGACTCTGCTCGACAAACTCCGCTGCCGTGCGCAAAGTTTCTTCTGCATCTCCAAACCCCTCAATCCATCGCACCTCCGGCTCTCGCCGGAACCAGGTCAATTGCCGTTTCGCATAGTTCCTGTGGCCCTGTTGCGCCGCCTCGATCGCCGCCTCAACACCCAGCGCTCCATTCAGTACCGCCACCGCCTGCCGGTATCCCAATGAGTCAAGCACCTTCACCGGCCCAAAGCGCGCCTGCAGCCCGCGCGTCTCCTCCACCAACCCAGCCGCAAACATCTCCACGGCCCTCTGGTTCAGGCGTGCATAAAGCGCCTTCCGCGGTGGGTTGAGCCCAATACGCAGCAACCGGAATCCGGTCAACGGGTCCCGCGCCACGTCGGCATTATCCAGCACCTGCGACATCGGCCTGCGCGCCGTCACGCACACCTCTATCGCGCGAATCAACTTCGGTATGTCATTCGCATGGATGCGCTCGGCGGTTGCAGGGTCCAGCCGCGTCAGCACCCGATGCAGCCATCCATCTCCATGCCTCTGCCCGCTCCTCGCCAGCCTAACCCGCAGTTCCGCATTGCGCGACGGTCCCGCAAAAAGCCCTTCAGTCAGCGCCCGCAGGTAGAGCCCCGTTCCCCCGGTAACAATGGGCAGCTTGCCTCGTCCTGCAATTTCTCGCAGCGCCGCTCTCGCCTGTCTGCTGTATTCGCCAGCGGTAAACGGCTCATCCGGTTCAGCCACATCGATCAGATGATGCGGCAATCGCGCCCGCTCCTCGCGCGTAGGCTTGGCCGTCCCCAAATCCATCCCGCGATAAACCGCCACCGAATCGCAGCTGACAATTTCCCCGTCAAAGCGTTCGCCCAGCGCCAGCGAAAGCGCCGTCTTCCCGCTGCCCGTAGGCCCTAGCAGCAATACAGCCAGCGGTGGCTTGCTCTCGTTCAAAGGGCCACTCGATGAAAGCGTCACAGCCGCCACCATCCCGGCGGAAAGATCCATCGAGGATTGGTATGCAGCAGCCACCAGAGGCAAATCGCCGCAGCCACAATCAAAAGACCCCACACTTGGTTGCGCCGGTATAAACGCCGCTGCTCTTCCCGCTTCGCCTCCTCGGCCACTTGCTGGAAGTGGGGTTTGATGCGGCTCTGTACCATGTCTCGCTTCTCCCGCCGTTATGCGTCCGGCCCGCCAGACGACACGACTCAGTATAGGAGACCCAACTCTCCAGCCCGCTTCCCCACCCGTTTGACTTCCCACACCCCCATTGCCGACCATAACCTGTCGGGGGATTGCACAACCAATGAAAGTTCTCATCCTGGGCTCGGGAGGCCGCGAGCACGCGTTGGCCTGGGCAGTCAAACGGAGCAACCGCGTCTCGGAGATCGTCTGCGCGCCGGGCAACGGCGGCATCGCCCAAATCGCCCGCTGCATTTCAGTCGACCTCAAAAGCATCGACTCCATGCTCCGCCTCGCCGAGTCCGAGCAGCCCGCGCTCACCATCGTCGGCCCCGAACTCCCGCTTTCACTCGGCATAGTGGATGAGCTAGAGGCGCGCGGTCTGCGCGTCTTCGGACCCACCCAGGCCGCCGCCAAACTCGAGAGCAGCAAGGCCTTCGCCAAACGATTCCTGCAACGCCACAACATCCCCACCGCGAGATATTCCGTCTGCGCCAATGCCACCGACCTTGAGAAATGCATCGAAATCTTCCATCCGCCCATCGTGGTCAAGGCCGACGGTCTGGCCGCCGGCAAGGGCGTCATCATTTGCGAGTCGCGCCGGATCGCCAGTGAAGCCGCCCACGGCCTCTTCAGCGGCAAACTCCTCGGCGAAGCCGCGCAGCAGGTAGTCATCGAAGAGTTCCTCACCGGCGACGAAATCAGCTTCCTCTGTCTCAGCGACGGCACCCACGTCGCGCCCTTCGCTCCCGCTCAGGATCACAAGCGTATCGGCGAAGGCGACACCGGCCCCAACACCGGCGGCATGGGCGTTTATTCCACCGATGAACTGCTCGATCCCGCCATGAAGGAGTGGATTCTCCGCCACATCGCCGAGCCAACCGTGCGCGGCATGGCCGAAGAAGAAACGCCCTTCAAAGGCGTGCTGTACATTGGTCTCATGATGACCCCGCGCGGACCCCAGGTCCTCGAGTTCAACGCCCGATTCGGCGACCCCGAGACCCAGGCTCTCCTTGTCCGCCTGGAAACCGATCTGGTCGACGCGCTCGAGGCCTGCATCGACGGCTGCCTCGCTGAAACAGAGCTTCGCTGGACCCCAGGTGCCTCAGCCTGCGTCATCGCCAGCTCATCAGGCTATCCGGGCAGCTACGAAACCGGCTTTCCCATTTCCGGCCTCGGCGTCGCTGCCGAAATTTCCGGAATTGAAATCTTCCACTCCGGCTCGGCGCAGGTCGGTAATCAGCTAGTCACGTCCGGAGGCCGCGTGCTGGGCGTCACCGCCGCCGCGTCTTCGCTGGAAGAAGCACTGATCCGTGCCTATCAGGCCCTAGCGGAAATCCACTTTGAAGGCATCTACTATCGCCGCGACATCGGCCACCGCGCCCTGAAAAATCGAATCTGATCTTCAGTCTCCCTCATCCAGTTCTCTATCGGAGAGGAAACGCCATGAGTGTTGCAGTTTCGCTTGAGGAGCTTCTGGCATGGGGACAGGAAGCGTCAAGCTTCTGGAAAGCGCATCTCCAAGCCAACCCCGCCCTGCTTGAACTGCCTTGCGGCATCGGCGGAACTACCGACGTCCAGGCCTTTGTCCGCCACATCTGGGGAGTGGAGCTGCGCTGGGCTCAGCGCATCGCAGCCCTGCCCGCGACCGATATGAAACAGATGCCGCTCGGTCCGTTGGACGCGCTCTTCGATCTGCACCTCCAGGCCGTAGAAATCTTCCAGAGACTCTTGGCCGATCCCAAGCAAAACTGGGACGAAACCATGACCTTCGATTTTCCTCAATTCCCTCCGGACGCTCGCACATTCACCCGGCGCAAGCTTCTGGCGCACGCGCTCTTTCACAGCCAGCGCCACTGGGCCCAACTCGCCACACTCGTGCGTGCAGCCGGTTTTCCATCAGGATTTAAGGGCGATATGCTCTTTACTGCGGCCTTGAAATAGAACCTCGCCGAAGCTCGTCCGTGTGGTAGGCCGGGGATTTATCCCCGGCCCTGGAGCTTCTACATTTTTCAGGCGGCGGCGGTGAGCGTTTCTTGGCTGGTATGGATGCCGAAGGGTGCGAGTCGATCGGGTCGTTGGGTGATTTCTTGCCTTAAGAGGGTGACCAGATCCAGGCAGGAAGGCGGTTTTGCTTTGCGGCGCCACTTGGGAAGCTGGGCGAATGCCGGTCCGCGAGCGGGTCCGAAAGCCAGGAGGCCGGCCAGCGGCAGAGCGCTATAGGCGGCCACTGCGAAGGCGGGCTGCTTGGGAACCGGGATGGGATTCCATAACTGGGCCTGGCCGACCCCGAGAGTATCCTTCTCTTCGCGGTGGTTGACTTCGATCTGCCAACGGTCGAGGTAGATCTCGAACAGAGCGCGCGTCGCGCCCCGCTGGACGGAAGTGAGCAGATATGCCGGGCCGCGGTAATAGAGGCGTCCGCTTTGGCGTTTGCGATAAGGCGTGGGGGCGATGACCAGCAGGCGCAGGCGACGGCGCCTGGCTCCGCCTTGCCAGAGCACATCCGGCACTTCTTTATAACGGATGCCGCGCCGCTTGCCGCCATAGAAAAGCTTGGTGCTCTTCCAGGCAATGGTGTCGTTCTTGCGGACCTGTTCGGGAGTGAACTTGGCGGCAGCGTAAAAGCGGCCGCTGCCAACAGGAGCAGGCAGACACAGCACGGCATCCTTGCGCGCGCGGGCGATCAACTCCACGCCGGGGACTGCGGCGGCAAAAACGGTGCGATTGCAAAAGCTGCCGTCGACGGCCAGCGCCAACTGCTTGTTCCGGCCGCCGGCCGCATCCAGGGCGGGGCGCAGCAGGGGCATGGTTTGGACAAAGCGGGCTGACAGGTTGTGCAGTTTGCGGGCTCGATAGAACGCCTTCCAATCGGCCGGCGCGGCACGTTTGCCCGGCTTTTTTACCGCCGAAACCTCTTCAAAGCGCACTGGCAGAGCCCGGCTGGCGACCGCGCCGCCTCGGTGCGGCGGCAGCAACAGCGAAGTCTGCAAAAAGCGCAGCCCCAGCATCGGGTTGGTATGGAAGGGCGGCGACAAGGGGTCGCGTTGATAGCTGGCCTGAAGGATCGAGCGGCCAGTCTTGCGCAGCCGTGTATCGTCCACCGCCATGCCCACCCAGCGGCCGGGGCACCAGGCCAGGGCCTGGCGGAGAATAGGCGCGAACAGTTGTTGCGGGTCCCACTGGCAGCGGGAATACAGGAAGTAGTGGCCGCTCCAGCTGCGCTGTTGTCCGCCGTTGGTCCAGATCATGCGCGACAGGCAGCGCCGTCCCACACAGGCCAGCGAACCGAGCGCGTGCTGGACGGCGCGCCGATAGGTGCGTTGTTGGGGAAACACAGTCCGCCAGGCGGAGACCAGATCGAGAAACGCCGCCAGCAACATCCAAGCCTTTCTTTCTGAGTTTCATCTATATGGATGAAACACAACCGGCGCAAAAAAAAAAGCTACCCATCCTCGGGCCGCAACAGCTTCTGGTTCAACTCGCAAATCTCTTCCAGCCGGGCTTTCAACTCCCGATAGTTGTTCAGCCAGCGTTCCACCTGCTCGCGCTGACCGGCGCGAAGGCTGATCTGTTTGGTCTTGCCTCCGGCATAGCCCACCGTCAACACCGACACCGGATGACCTTCTCCACGAGCGCACTTGGGACATCCGCGGCTGTGGCGAATAATACGTTCCAGCAAAGAGCCGCGCACGATTTCGGTAGCCGAGGGCAGTTCGCGGACAAGCCGCTCCCGTCGATGAAGAATCTCCTTCTTTTTCATCGCTATAAATGAAACACATTTTCTCGTCACAGGCAAGCATTTTCTACAGATTGGACCGCGGAAATGTAGAAACTCCAGAGTCGGGGTTTTAACCCCGGCATAAAGCCAACAGAATCGATAGGGCTTTAGCCCCTGCGGTATGCTTTTCTGGCTCTTGACGAAAAAACAAGCCCTTTTTCCGCAGCGTGTTAGTACTATAGTTGAAGATCGAGAATTACGGAGCAGCGGCCTTGAGGCCCCTTGAAGAATGGCCGACATCCCGCGGGCTTTAGCTAGCCCCCGCTGAGGCTTGCTCAACGATCATTCTCCATTGCCGGGAGTTTTTCCGCAGCCTGTTTAGCCCGTGGTCCGCTTCTCGGCCACCCATCACCGATGACGGCCTTTTCCCGCAACCCATTGGATTCGGAATGCAAAGACGAGCCAACCCCCTTTAACCCAGCTCCGGATCTCTGCCGGAAACGCCAATCTGTGAATGATTCTCACCCTGCGTCTGGCCACCACCCGAGCTCATCCATCGGTCCACCAACAAAGCCTCCGCGGGAATGGGCGCCCCGTCAATCTCCGCCGCGCCTTTCAGCAGCTTCTTGCGGACCTCGCCTGCGCGTTGCGCCGCAATCGCCTTGTCCGCTGCGGCGGCGTAAGGATTGACCGCGTTAAAACTCATCTGGCTTGCGTGAATATGCATCGGACCCTCCTTGAGACAAGAGGGGCAATTGCGTTGCCGCGAATCCTGCCGGGAAGATTAGAGAAGCTTCACGCGGAGGCTCAATAACTGTCCTCGTCTGGCTTGACGCCCCTCGAACGACTAATCTGGATATACAGCGATTGGAGATATATTTTGGCGAAGTATCGCAGATCGGTTGCACCCGGCACACCCGGCGCCGCAGCGCAGCCCTTGGTGGCCATCGTAGGCCGCCCCAACGTCGGCAAATCCACGCTCTTCAATCGCCTCACCGGCAGCCGCCGTTCCATCGTCGGCGACGAGCCCGGCATCACCCGCGACCGCATATATGGCGAGTACGAGTGGGCCGGCCGCACCTTCCGCCTTGTTGACACCGGCGGCATTGTCCCCGACGACCCCGAACTCATCCCCACTGAAATCTATAACCAGGCAAAGGTGGCACTCGAAGAAGCCGACGCGCTCGTCCTGGTCGTCGATGCGCGAACGGAACTCGCCAGCCCGGACTTCGACCTGGTTAAGCTGTTAATTCGCGGCGGCAAGCCCGTCTTCCTGGCCGTGAATAAAGTGGAAGGGGAAGTAATGGAGGCCGAAGCGGAAAACTTCCGCCAGCTCGGCATTCGCGATGTTTACCCCATCAGCTCCGAGCACGGCCTGGGCATCGGCGAATTGCTCGATGCCATTTCGGAGGCGATTCCGGCACGTGTTGCCGCGGCCCTGACGGACGAAGAACCAGCTCAGGAGGCGGAGGACCTCTTTGCTGAGGAGGACGAATTCAATGAGGGTGGTCCGCTCACTCCCGCTGCCGACGAGACCCACGGGCTGGACGACGAAGGGCGCCCGCTGCACAGGACCCACGGCGAATACGAGCAGCGTGAAACCTCCGTAGCCATCATCGGCCGCCCCAACGTCGGTAAGTCCACGCTGCTGAACGCCCTCACCGGCACCTCGCGCGCCATCGTCTCGCCCATCGCCGGCACCACCCGCGACGCCGTAGACGAAGTGGTCGAGTTCGAAGGCTCGCAGCTCCGGTTTGTCGATACGGCCGGCATCCGGCGCAAGGGAAAAACCCACCTCATGGCGGAGAAGCTCAGCGTCATCATGGCGCGCCGCCATCTTGAAGCGGCCGACGTCGCGCTCCTCGTCATCGACGCCACACAAGGCGTCACCTCCGCCGACGCAACCATCGGCGGCTATGCGCATGAGAGCGGCCGCAGCGTCATCATCGTGGTCAACAAATGGGACGCCGTCACCACCGGCCGCACCGACGGCAAGCCGCCCGCCGACCGCGAAATCTTCGAGCGCCAACTCCGTTCCGTTCTCAAATATCTGCACTATGCGCCCATAGTCTTTCTCTCGGCGCTGGAGGCAAAGGGCCCCGGAGATAAGAAACTCGCGCGCATCTTAAATGAGGTAGTCTCCGTGGCCGCCGAGCGCCGCAAGCGCGTCTCCACCGGCCAGATGAACCGCTTCCTCGACAAAATCGACTTCCAGCGCGCCCCCGTGCCCATAGCCAAGCGCATCCGCATCTTCTATATGACGCAAGCCGCCGTAGCCCCGCCCACCTTTGTCCTCTTCACTGACCGCGACGTCAAGCTGCATTTCAGCTTCGAACGCTTCCTTGAAAACGAGATCCGCGAGGCATTCGGCTTCAAAGGCACGCCCATCTGGTTCAAAGTAAAAGCGCGCAACGCCAGCAAAGACGAATAGCCCGGAGCGCCGAAACGTCGGTTCCATCGGCTCTCGATCTCAACTGCGCAACCAGTCTCCCCGGCTACTCCTGGTACACGTTAGCCTTCTTGAAATCGCCGCCTTTGACGATCGACAGTTGGGATGGATCAAGGTACCGCTTCAACGCGGCACTCACCTGTTCAGGAGTCAGTGCAGCCACTTTGGCCTCAAGCTGCTCGTCCCACTGCATTGTGCGACCCCAACGATCCACCGATTCGAGGACACCCGCGAGTTGGCTCTCGTCCGCACGCTGCAACATCCTCTGGTCGAGCCACGTCTTCTTGGCCTTCTCCAGCTCGTCGGCGGTCACGCCGTCCTTTAGAATGCGCGCGACTTCCTCATTGAATGCAGCTTCCACCTTGGGCGTGTTCTGAGGAGCCGCGATCGCCCGCGCATAAAAGGCCGCTCCATCGTCCTTGGTGGGAACATGAAACTGTGCGTTCGCTCCGTAGCTGAGTCCGTCCTTCACGCGAATGCGCTCGAACAATCTCGAATTCGCCGATCCGCCCAGAACCATACCGCCCATCGTGAGGGCCGGGTAATCCGGGTCTTCGTCATCGATCCTCACCGTCATCCCGGCCATGAACACCGCGTTCTGCTTATCGGGCGTCTCCACCTTGCGATTGATCGCGTCTCTAACCTTGAACGGCGCATGCAGACGCTCGTACGGTTTGCCGCTCTTCCAATCTCCGAACAACTCCGTCAACTCCTTCCGGACCTGCTCAGGATTGAATTGTCCGGTGACGATAATCTCACCTTCCGCCGGCGCGAAGAACTCCTTGTAGAACATCCGCGCCTCTTCCAGCTTGACGTTCTTCAACTCCTCCATCTGCTCGTCAAGCGTCGCCACATAGCGCACATCGCCCTTGGGATACTGAGCGTCAATGTGCCGGTACATTTCATTCGACACAAGCGCCATCGGCTCGGTCTTCTGGCTCTCCACGCCGGCGATTTGCTGTTGCCGCACTTGCTCAAACTCGGCCTCAGGGAAAGACGGCTCGCGCAGCAACTCGCGCGTAAAGCGCAATGCATCCGGAAGGTTGGCTTCCACCGTGCGAGCCCATGCGCCGCCATACCCGGCCCTGCCCCACACATTCATCTGCGCCTTCAACCGATCGGTCTCATCCTGAATCTGCTGGCGATTCTTGTTCTTTGTTCCCCGCATCAGCATGTCGCCCGCCATGCTCGCCGCAGTCGATGTCCCAAACAGCGACTTCTCATTGCCATACCGGAAGTTCATGTTCACTACAACAATCCCGCCACGCGTCTTCTTCGGAAACATCACCAGCTTCATGCCGTTGGGCAGCGTGGCGCGAATCAACCGGCCCTCAATGTTCCTGGGTGTCGGATCGAAGGTTTCTCCCTCCTGAATCGCCGCGCCCGGCTTGAAATCCTTGAAACGCGCAGCCGCATCCGGAGCTGTCGCAATCTCCGCGCGGTCCGGGGTCGCAGTGGGAATGAACTCGCCCAGCGTACGGTTCGACGACTTGAGATACGCTTTCGCAACCCGTGTTACGTCCGCCGGTGTGACCTTGCCAACCTCGTCGCGATTCAGAAACATCAGCCGCCAGTCGCCATCGCCCACATAACCACCAAGCATGATGGCTACCGACTGCGAGTTGGTCATCGCAAGATCGATATTCTTGAGGATGCGTGCCTTCGCCCGGTCCACTTCCTCCTGTGTCGGAGGATTCGCCGCCAGCCCTTCAACATCCTTCA
>JBEKZG010000399.1:0-4097 GCA_049510095.1 Occallatibacter sp. | reverse complement strand
CTCTGCGGCGGCGGGTTCTTCGGCGGGTCGTTCGCGTAGCGGACGAGCGGGCCGAAGGACCTGCGGTTCGGGCCGTTGGATCGCGCCGCGCGTACCGGCGCTCGCTTCGATCCAACGGCCCTGGCAAAGGATGACTGAGGCTGGGATGGGGCTGAGGTTTCCCACCCTTCGCGCAGACAGCGCGCGAAGAGTGGGGCACCCGAGGTTCGTGCTGATTGCTGCCGTGCAAACAGCAGGTCCCCTTCGACTTCGCTCAGGGCAGGCTTTCGCCCCGCCCTATCGCATTCACGTGCGATTGGGGCCCCAATCGAGCGGATTCTCAGGATGAAATTTTGGGTGAAATGGCGCGAATGCGGCACGGCTGAAGCCATGCCCTGTTCCAGAGCAAGACCAAGATTCCCGCCTTGATACTGCTGAGGAACGTTCGCTGGACGCAAAGTCCAAAAAACGGCCCCCGTTTTCGGCGGGGGCCAAGTTGCCTTGGTTCTCTCGTGTTGCGAGAGCTTTTTTGGCGGCCAACGGCGGGGTAAGCCGTTGGTGCGGGAAAGAGCCAGGGGGGCTGCGGTTGTTTAAGGCCGCTCCGCACCGGTCGAGGTAGCTACGCCATTGGGTGGCGCGGTTCCCTGGGCCGCCAAACTGTTTTCCATCAACCGGATATGTACGCTGCTTTTCCTGACCGGCTTATTGTCGTCGTCGGTCTGGTTACGGGCGTTGCCGAGGGCAACTGCGTGCAAGCGGTAGACGGGAATCTCATGTTGTGTAACCAGATAGCGCTTGACCGCTTCGGCCATGCGCTCGGAACTCTGGATGCCGGCGCTGCCCGCAAGGGGTGAATGCGCTTCGACTTCCAGGATGTAACCCTGCTGGCCGCTGACGCTGGCCGCAAAGTCATCCAATTGTTTGCGGGCTGCCGCCGATAGAATCGGCGAATCACCGTGGAAAGCGACTTCCGCTTCGGTTACCTGGCGGTATTGATCAAGGCCGTTGACGGTGTTATTCAGCTGGCCGACGTGGCCAGCCGCGCCTTGCGCGAGACCATTCGCGTTCTGAGCCTGCTGACTGGCGGCCATGGCCGTCTGGTTGGCGCTGTCCGCGGTTGACTGCGCCTGGCGAATACCGGACTGCGCTCTGGCATCCACGTCCTGAATGTCGCGACCATTTTTCGCGTTCACTTCATCCAGTTCGCTAAGACGGTCGCTGATGGGATCGGTCTGTTTCTTAACCCACTTCTTGCCGGCCCACGGGTTGATACGGCCCCAGAACCCCTCCTTAGGCGTGTTCATTCGCGTCGTACTAGCCGATGGGGAGGGCTGCTGAACGGTCTGAGAAGAGGTGGACTGGGCGTTGGTCCCGGACTGCGCATCTTGGGAGTGTGCGAGCACAGGAACCGCGATCGCAGAAGCCAGAACAATGACTGCAAACTGGCTGGAGAACAAATTCCGAGATTTCAGATTTTGTTTCATCGAGTCGGATCCTCGTCGACTGCATCTCCGCAGTGGATCTGCGGCACGAGCTTGACTGTCTGCTCGCACATAGGGATAGCAATGCTGGGGCCAAACTCTCGTGCGCACGGCCAAAACCATCTATCTATTGGAAATTGTTCACCTTACCATTGCGCCTTCGTTCTGTCTGAAAACAAAACGCAATCGTTTAGTGGCGCTGCACAGTGTATTTTTTTCAGGGTCGTGTATTTTCTACCCGGTAAAGAGGGAGCTACGGACTGAATGCGGAGTGGTGGCTTCTTCAGGTATCCGATCTAATTTGCGTCGACGTGGATCAGGCGGAGCTCGGGGAATGCTCCGTCCCAGTCGGGCGAGACGGTATCGAAGATGAGACGGAAATCCTGCTCGCCGCCGGGTTTGAGAGGCGATGCGGACACCGGCTCGACATCGATGTAGGGATCCCTCATGCGGATGAGCTTGAGCGGCTGCGTCTCGTTCTGGGCAACTTCATGCGCGTAGTTGCGAAACAGCACCTGCACGGTGATTCCGGTGATCGTGCGCGTTCCCTTATTGGCGATGTGTCCGTCGAGATAGGTCACCTTGCCGCCCGCGAGATTAGCCGACTCGCTCATTGCGAGATTGGTGATGGGCAGGCTGGCTGAATAGGCGTCGGGGGCTGTGGATATGGGCGTGACTCTGGATGCTGGCTTGCCGTGTTCAAAAATGAGGACCAGGGCGGTTACAGCGACAAGAACGACAGCGGCGGCGATTGCCAGCGGGAGCCAATTACGCTCGCGCGGCTCGGACGGACGAATGAGTTCCAGATTGGGAGGAGTGTCCACGTGCGGATTTTACACCTGTTTTCGAAGGAATAATTGGGCATGCCCCGTTCTTGTTAGTAGTGTCACCCAATTCCGGCATTTGCCGATATGGCTCCGGAGTGTCACATTTCTGTCCGATGGTCCACTATTCAAACAATCCGATGGTCCACTATTCAAACAAAGTGATTTTGATGCGCACCTTCAAGCGGAAAACGGTGTCTAAGGAAATGTAAGCGTTCCAGAGAGACGCAACCGGCCCGCGCAGCCGAACCCCAACCTTGGCCGAAAGGCACGAAAAGGCAGGACCCAATGCAAACTTCTTCCCAGACCGCATCCAGCTCGGTGCACGAACAGACAATGGGCGCCAGGCCTCCGCGCACACGAGAGGAGCTGGTTTACCAGGCCGTCACCGTTTTGGCGGTCCTATTGCTGCTCGGTAGCCTGTGGGTGTTTTGAACCGCGTTCGGAAAATGACGGGGACGAGGTTCACAGTATCGCAGTTTCACGGTAACTGTGATCCTTTGAGATATAACTTCATAGACTATTGATTTTACGCCAGTTACTAGCTCCACGCACTAGCAGAGCATCTTCCGCTGCATCGAAGTTTGACAGTTCCGGAATTCACTGTGTAGAACCGATACGACACGAGAAATTACCCAGCTGAGAATGCTGCCCCCTTCCCGTTCCGGTTCCATGCCTATTCCCCGCCGGCATAAACGATCCTGAACGCACCCGCAGCACGGAATGTCCATGTGGTTGCGTGGCCGAAATGCTTCCCTCAGCCCCCTCAAGGAGAGAGTTATGATCCTGAGCCTTCCCCATTTCCGCGCATGGCGCGTCCTGTGCATCGCCCTGGCGGTTGCACCCGGATTTGCGACGAATACATCCCACGCGCAAGGCGAGCCGTCCGCACCCGCCATTGACCGCCAATCGCCGATCAATATCATCGAGCCGGTTGCCATTGATAAGAACGCACCAAGATTCGGAAACACGAGCCAATTAGACGAGCGCCGGACCTTTGAATACAAGAACACCACTGGGAGCAAATGGTGCTCCGATGGATCCTGTTCGGGAATTGTGGACCAGCGCTGGGGCAGCCTGAAGTTCGCCCCTATGTCCGCAGCGGGAATTGAATTCGGCAACGCCAGATATAACCTCTTGGAGTTTCACTTTCATTCCCCTGCCGAGCATCTGGTCAACGGCAAACTGACAGAGATGGAAGTTCACTTCGTTTTCCAAAGGGCCGGGGCACCGGACTGCAGCGCCGGTCTGCTTCTGGTGATTGGCCAGAGGATATTGGAGGGCAAGAAGAACGAGGAGTTGGAGAAGATTTTCGGCCTTCGGGTTCCATTGCCGCCAAGGTATTTCTCCCCACCTTATCCCAACATCGAAAACTTCATCGTCGGCAACGTATTGGGCGGCCTTCACGACCAGAGTTCATTCCGTTACGCCGGCTCTCTTACGGCGCCTGCCCTTCTAAAAGGATGCGGTAACCCGCCCGGCAATCCAGACCAGCAATTGGCTTCAGGGAAGTTGCCGCAGGTGGTTTCGTGGGTGCTGTTGGAGCGGCCCATCGAGATGTCGAAGGAACAGATTATTCGTTTCCGGAATCTTTTTCCGAATGGCGACGCTCGTGGTCCTCAGGAGCTAAACCAAGTGGTGACGAAGGCCGTTCCCGACAAGTGACCTGCACTTGGTGCGAATCCCGAGTGACTAGTACTACAGTGTTACAAACTTTCAAGTTTTGTCGAATCAGCACGTTGCGCCGAATCAGGAGAGTTAACAGAGATGGAACGTCATATGCTGCAAACCGCGAAAACATTGGCAGAAATCA
>JBEKZG010000398.1:0-4114 GCA_049510095.1 Occallatibacter sp. | reverse complement strand
TGCGGAAGTCGATTTCGCGGCCTTCGCCATCCTCCATTCTGCCCTTATCGAACACCTGGAAGAAGAGTTCCAGCACATCCGGGTGAGCCTTCTCTACCTCGTCCAGCAGCACAACGGAATAAGGCCTGCGCCGCACAGCTTCAGTCAGCACGCCGCCTTCCCCGTAGCCGACATATCCCGGCGGCGATCCCTTCAAAGTGGAAACCGTATGGGCTTCCTGGAACTCAGACATGTTGATCGTGATCATGTTGCGTTCGCCTCCGTAGAGAACATCGGCGAGCGCGATGGCTGTCTCCGTTTTTCCCACGCCGCTGGGTCCAACCAGAAGAAACACACCGACAGGCTTCACTGGATCGTCCATGTTGGCACGCGAGGTAAGAATCCTCTGCGCGATCGATGAGAGCGCATGATCCTGGCCGATCACGCGCTTCTTCAGGTGTTGGTCGAGCGTGAGCACCGTCTCGATCTCGTTGCGGACCATCTTGCCGAGAGGAATTCCTGTCCACGCGGAGATCACTTCGCCGACGATTTGCGCATCGACGGAGACCCGCATCATGCCTCGATCGCCTTGCAGAGTGGCCAGTTCCGCCTCAAGCTGTGCTAGCTCGGCACGAACTGTGGTCTCATCCGGCGTGGCTTCAGGGTCTTTTTTCTCAGCCTCAAGCTTTTCCTGCAATGCGCGGATCTTTACTGTGAGAGCCTTTTCCCCTTCCCATTGCTCGTTGAGGATGTCGCGCTCTTGCTTTGCCGCGGCGATGTGAGTCCCTATCTCAGCCAGTTTCTCCGCATGGTCACCGCCGATCTTCGTCTCGCGCTCCAGCACGCGCTTTTGCACCTCGAGCGCGTCAATCCGGCGCAGGATATCTTCCAGGCGCGGCGGGGTTGAATTCTGGCCGAGCGAGAGACGCGCGCACGCGGTATCCAGTACGCTCACCGCCTTGTCGGGAAGTTGCCGGCCGGCAATGTAGCGATGCGACAATCTGACCGTGGCTGTCACCGCCTCGTCGAGAATGCGCAGATTGTGGTGCTTCTCAAGCGACGCCTTGATGCCGCGCAGCATGGTGCAGGCCACTTCTTCTGTGGGCTCTTCAACCTTGACCACCTGGAACCTGCGCGCGAGCGCCGGGTCCTTCTCGAAGTACTTCTTGTACTCGGACCACGTAGTTGCTGCGATGGTGCGCAGTTCTCCGCGTGCCAGTGCAGGCTTCAGCAGATTGGCGGCATCGTTCTGTCCCGCCTGTCCGCCGGCGCCGATCATGGTGTGCGCTTCATCAATAAAGAGGATGATTTTTTCTGTTGAGGATTTGACCTCGTTGATGAGGCCTTTGAGGCGGTTCTCGAATTCACCTTTGACGCCAGCGCCGGCCTGCAGGAGCGCGAGATCGAGGCTGTGAATGTGGACGCCTTGCAAGGCTGGCGGGACATCGCCGCTGACGACGCGGTTGGCGAAGCCTTCGACTACGGCGGTTTTGCCGACACCCGCTTCACCAGTCAGGATCGGATTGTTCTGGCGCCTGCGCATCAGAATGTCGATCATCTGGCGAACTTCAATGTCGCGTCCCAGCACCGGATCGATCTTTCCGGCCTTTGCATTGGCAGTCAGGTTCACTGTGTATTGATCGAGGTGCGGCGTCTTGCCGCCTGCAGGCCTGGGGCCCGCATCGCCTTCAGCGCCGCGCTCTCCCGCCCCTCCGGCCGCGGTTGCAAGACTGGTCTGCGTCTCTGTGGATTTAGCCACGATGTCATAGAAGGCGCTGCGCAGGCCGTCCGCATTGACGAGCTGCAACTCCTTGCTGAAGTCCTTCACCATCCGGACAAGTTCTTCATCGCCCAGGAGCGCAAGCAGCGTGAAGCCAGTGCGGATACTCCCCGCATTGAAGTCGATGCTTGCGACCGTCCATGCTTCCGAGAGCATTTTGACCACGGCGGGGCTGAAGGCAGGCGAACGCGCATTGCCGCTCTTCAAAGAATCGAGACTGCGTTCAAGCTCCCTGGTCAGTTTGGAGCGGTCGGCGCCGAAGTGCTTGAGGATCGCGGCGATGTCGTTGTCGCTGGCGTCGAGCGCCTTCAGAAGATAGTGCTCAATCTCAATGTCGTAGTGCGTGCGCGCAACGCACAGGCCCGCCGCAGACTCAAGCGCCTTCCGCGTTGTGTCGTTCAACTTGTCGATAAGCGCTTTCAGATTTGTGCTCATGGTCGTTCCATCCTCAATCTCAAAATACGTCTACTGCACCAGGTACGTCGCATCGGCGGGATCGCGATTGAGCGGCCTGGTCTTCAGCCAGCTCACCAGTCCAAGTTGTGGCCGGGTTTCCCCGTGCGAACCCAACTCGCAGGACGGAGCATCTTCCCGCGCAAGCACCAGTTGCACTTCAGTCTCATAGCTCCCGTTGGAGTAAAACTTCAACCATGCAACCAACTCGTGATACGCGTCCTTGCCCGGCAGAAACTTCAGATACTGCTCAAACCGCATGGGGCCCAGCGAGATGCGAATGCGCCCATGATGATCCCAGACCTCATCGCCGGCCACAACGCCCACGCCAAGGCGTTCGCTCGCCCCACCCAATCCAGTAAAACAGGTTTGATTCTCAGGGCTGAGCTTACGCCATGCGCCTGCAAACTGCTGAATGTGTACTTCAACACCGAAATAGTCCTCGAGAATCTGTTTGAGAGAAGCGGCCGAACGCACATGACGAGCCAGAAGCGCCGTGTAATTCAAATAGGCGTGATCCGGAAGTCCGCCACGGTCAAGCATGCCTTCGGTGCCGAGCCCAAGCAGATCGAGAAGACGGCCGGTCAGGAGATCCTCTTTCGTCCTCTCGTATTCGATGAAGAAACGGTATTTCTCCCAGCCGCGGTAAAAGAACGAAATCATGCGATGGTTGAAGATGTTCAGGAAATCTTCCATGGCGCGATCTTTTTCCCGCGCCCTCGCAATCAGGAACTCCGTATAAGGCGCGGGCATCACGGCAAGAGCGGAACAAAGTCCCATGAACTCGACTGTCATGTTGAACTGGCCGTTCTCCGCTCGCCGCAGGTCGTAAATCTCGCTGGGAGGGAAGGCCAGCGAGGTGCGCGCCGCAAAGCGGATCGTTTCACCCTGCGGCGTAATGAAGTATCCAACCGGCTTGCGCTCCG
This sequence comes from Occallatibacter sp., assembly GCA_049510095.1. GTDB lineage: Bacteria > Acidobacteriota > Terriglobia > Terriglobales > Acidobacteriaceae > Telmatobacter. The sequence goes on along the minus strand of JBEKZG010000398.1, from coordinate 976 downwards.
GCTCCATCTTTTGCAGCATGCGCACAGCCTGAAAAAAGTGCACGCGAAAAGGCTCTTCTTCCAGCATCCGGCGCAGAGAAGAAAGCGCGGGCTGTTCGTAGGTCTCGGTTGTCTGCCCGGTTACAACAAGGCTTGTGTCCCGGCTCTCGGTGGCCATTTTCCCAGCACCTCCTTTCGTAGAGTGCTCCTCGCTGTGAGCTGTGAAAAGCTGTTCATGGATGCATAGCTTGCAAGAAAACGATCGAGCACGGCGGCAAACAGATACAAGCCGCTGCCGGCAAAATGCTGTTCGTCAAACTCCATTTCCACCTGGGTACCGCGCGCCGGTATAAGGCCATAAGCTGAGTCGACCAATGCAAAATTGGGCGAAGAATTCATCTTCAATATCGATCCCACCTGGTTCTCGCTGGCCGTTGAATCGCTCATGTTATGCAGCCGCAAAATCTCCTGCATTGCTGAGCGTCCCTCTTCGTTGAGTGAGAGATAGTTGAGTGAGAGCAGCGAAATGAGACGCCAAAGGTGCGTCTTTCCTCCCGAGGGGCTGACGCTCGCCGTAAGACGCCGCAGGGCGGTCACTGTCTTTGCCGCTGGGTACCCGGTCGCATCAAGGTCGCCTGCTTCCGCTCCAAACTGAAAACGCGAAGGCAGATCGAAGTTTGTGCAAAGGGCCTTCACCATCAGCACGTCCGCTTCCGGCTCTGTGAAATTGCCCATCAGGTCAACCACAGAAACTGTCATCGTGGACGGTTCCCGTTCGCCTAGCTCGCTCATGTGCCGGGTGGCTACCCAGAATGCAAGATCTTCGCGGCTGCGCGTTTGATACCGGTATGCGTGCATGGGCTCCAGCACCACCGATTGCCGCAGCCGTGGATTGGTTGCAATCACCTCTTCAATGCTGAAGATCTCCATCGCGGTCGTATGCCGGCTATCGGGGACGATCGTGTACTCGTGGCGCGTCTGGCTCAGGAGAATTGGT
>JBEKZG010000397.1:0-4121 GCA_049510095.1 Occallatibacter sp. | reverse complement strand
GATATACGTCTTTGCCTCCTCTGCTTTGCGATCCATATACGCCAGTTCGCCCCGGTTATAGGCAGCCAGCTCCTCCGCGTCGTGCAACGGGTGCAGTTGGTCGCTCGTCCAGCGAGTCGAGTAGCCGTTGTTTCCCATCCACAGTTCCAGCCCCATGCTGTCCCGCATCGGAATAAACCTGTGAAAGACCACCGCATCACGAATCAGCCACGGCGAAATCGTGGCTGCCAGCACCACCGAGGCAACCACTCCCGGCTTCAGCCATCCCCTACCCGCGCGCGCCAGCCTCCAGCACGCAAGTCCCAGCAGAAACGGGATTGTCAGCAGAATTGACGGCTCCGTAAGCCCCGCCAGTCCGGCCAATAGCCCAAAGCCGGCCCACAGTCCCAGACGTGGCGACTGCTCCATCCCCTGCGCCAGGTAGAGCAGCCACAGCAGGCACAGCAGAACCAGGTGCGTTGACCACGCCCACGCCGCCGCAAAGTAAATTCCGTACGGGAAAAACACCCAGGTCCACGCCGCCCACAGCCCCATGCGCTCACAAAACGCGCGCCGCGCCAGCAGAAAAATCGGAATGCACGCCAGCGAGTTGACCAGGCAGTCGAATGCATGTACCGCAAAAATCGATCGCGCCGTGTGCACGCCGAAAATCTTGAAGATCCCCGCCACAATCAGCGGGTACACAGGCGTCATAATCGCTGAAGACTGGTCCGATTGGAATGGGCTCCCGAATCCATGCCCCGCCAACAGCGCCCGCGCCACGTTTCCCTGTTCCCATGCGTGGATGTGGTCCGCATCCATCAGGTTTTCGATGGTATCGAAGGGAATCGCTGCCAGACGCAACGCCAGCGCTATCAACACCATCAATGCCAGTTGCCGGTGAATGGCCGAACTCCGGATCTTTTCAGCAGCAGGCGCAGCGAGAGTTGCCATGTTCTCCGGTCAATGAGGGAAATCTGTGGCTTGCCCGCCACCCTACCTTATTAGTTCGACGAAAGAACTGTTCACGCGAGGACATACATGCAAGCAATCTCGCATTCGGTTAGCCGGCTGCACGGCCACGCGAGGAGTCTAGCCTATCCCCCGCCCCTCAGGTCAATTCGCGCCTCTCAGGTCAATCAGGACCCCGCCACCGGATCTGCTCTAGAATCTTCCGCAGCCGCAATCCCTTTGCCGGATTCACCATCTCCACAAACCCCACGCGCCCTTCAAGATGCGTTCGAAACGAAGCATGGCCCTCCCGGTTTTGGCTCTCCGGTCCGTGGCGCACGCAATTCGTCAACACGGCCTTCAACCGGTCGAAATCCCTTCGCGCCACGTTCATCCGGTCGTTCACCACCAGGCCCGCAAGATGCTGCCGCACTCCCCGGCGCGTGATCCGCGTCTTGCGATGGTGCACGCTGAATCCTTCTTCAAGCACAATGGCGGCGGCCTGCGTTGCAAAGCGCTCCACGCACCTCTCGAAATCTGGGCCGCCGGAAAACGCAAGATCGTCCGCATACCGCGTATAAACCGCGCCGGCAGCTTTAGCCAGCCCCTCCAGCCGGCAATCGAAGCGATAGGCGCAAAGGTTCGCCAGCGCCGGAGATGTGGGCGCGCCCTGCGGCAAATGAGGCCGCCGGTAAAGCGCTCGAGCCTCTCTCAAAACCGCCGGATCAACCACCGCCGGATCCAGACTCGACGGATCGGTCCAGTTACCTGCCGATTTCCAGACTCCAACCGGCGCGGCATTCGTACAAATCCCGCCCAGAAAATCGGCGACCGGTTCCGGATAACCCACCGTGCGAAACAGCGCCTGGATTCTGGCTCCGCTGATCGAAGCGAAGAAGTCCCGCAAATCCATCCGCAACACCACCCGCCGTCCCACGTGCGGTCCGGCAAACGTTTTAATCGACCGGCCTTTGATGAACCCATGCGCGGCCGTGTGCACCGGAACCGCTTCGAGAATCCCCTCCAATATCCGCCGCTGCAACTCCTTCAGCCGCGTCTTGGGCGCCTCAATCAGCCGCACGCTGCCAAACCTCTTTGCCAACACCCGGTAGTTGTAGTGACTGGTCCGCGCCCCGGCCTCTCTCGCGCCAATCCCCTTCAAGTCAGCAAACCACTCCAGCTCTGTCTCGCTCAATCCCAGCCAAGCGGCCAGTTCGCCCACCGAAGGAATCGCCGGAATCGCCCACGCTTCCGCGGCTGGCCCCATCTGCGGCGGCCCGGTCATCCATTCAGCGATACGGATCTCGCTCGAGTACTTCGCCCGCGCCCGCCCAAAACCCTCATCCTGATTGAGAAACAGAATTACATTCCGACGTCGCGGCCTCACCCGGCCCGCAAACTGCGCCACCAAACGCCGTGCCAGCGGCCGGATCCAGCGCCACTTCCGTCCAAGCGTCCTGCTCAGCCGCGCCGCAATCGCGTCCACGGTCATGTCGCCGGCCAGTATCGACCGTGCCAGCGCGGAAACAAGCGTCGAATTGGGCATATGAGGCGGCGGCGGAATACTCCAACGAGTCTGACCCTGCGTGACCATCCGTGCGCAACCGCGCACTGTGGGTCACGCGACGAATTCCCGGTTATTCACGATGCCCTGGGGTAACCCCAGAGAGGCACAGCCCAAGCCGCGAGGCCTGGCCCATTACCAGCTTGGAGCATTCCGCCGCCTTGCGGAATCATACCAGCGCCATCTTTCACACAGGCAATTCGAGCCGCCAACCCCAAATCGGCTATTCTGAATGAGCCCCGGAGGTTGCCGGATGCTTTCCCCCGCCGTTATCGCCCCTTCTGCCCCTACGCCTGTCGAAGAGATCGCAACCGCCCTCGATCGCATTGGGCCGCTCCACGGTCTCTCTTTTGAAGACCGCCTCTGGCTTGCCAGTCATGGCACTGAGCAGATTGCCGCCGCCGGCGAAATCCTTTACGAAGAAGGGGCTCCGGCCGAGCACATGATCCTTATCCTCAAAGGGGAGATCCATGTCCGCCGACAGCGCGGCGGCCCCATGGCCCTGTTCATCGGCCGCACCGGCCAAATGACCGGCATTCTGCCCTACTCGCGCATGAAAAGTTACGGGGGCCAGGGTTTTGCCATCTCCGACCTATGGGCGCTGCTCATTCCCAAGTCGCTCTTCCCTGAAATGCTCCGGGCCATCCCCTCCATGGGCCAGCGTTCCGTCACCACGCTCCTCGACCGTGTGCGCGAAGTCACCCGCATCGAGCAGCAGGCAGAAAAGCTCTCTGCCCTGGGCAAACTGGCCGGCAATCTGGCCCACGAGCTCAACAACCCCGCATCCGCGGCTCAGCGCGCCGCCTCCAATCTCGTCACCGAGATTCGCGCCAACCGCCAGAACCGTTTCAGGCTCGTCAACCTTTGTCTCAGCGAGGAGCAGATTTTCGCCACTCAGGCATGGGAACAGAAAATCATCGACCGCAAATCGCCCTCTGGAGTTCCCAATGCGCTCAACCTCATCTCCGGCGAAGAATCCGTTCGCGCCTGGCTTGTTTCGCTCGGCTGCGATGCCCCCTGGGAAGTTGCCGCTCAACTAGCCGAACAAAACGTCACCGTTGCCGACCTCGATGAGCTGCACGCCATCCTCGGCGCCGAAGCAACCACCGTCACCCTACAATACTTCGCCCGCTTCCTCCGCACCTCGCGCTCCGTCGACACGCTCGTCAACTCCACCGCCCGCATCTTCGACCTCATCAGCGCCGTCAAGACTTACTCCTACATGGACCGCGCCCCCATCCTTGAAGTCGATGTGCCTGAAGCTCTCGACGCCACGCTGACCATGTTTCAATCGCGCATGACGAACGTAAAAATCACCCGCAGCTACGATCCCGACCTCCCCCGCATCAGCGCCTACGGCAGCGAACTGAACCAGGTCTGGACCGCCATCATTGAAAACGCGCTCGACGCTCTCGGTAATCACGGCGAACTCATGCTCACCTGTCGGCTCGAAGCCGAAATGTTGCTTGTCGAAATCTGGGACACCGGCCCCGGAATCCCGCCCGAATTGCAGGACCGCATCTTCGAACCTTTCTTCACCACCAAGCCCCCCGGCCAGGGCCTAGGATTAGGTCTCGACAACGCCATGCGCATCGTCCGCAAGCACCGCGGCCACCTCAGCGTAGAC
>JBEKZG010000396.1:0-4135 GCA_049510095.1 Occallatibacter sp. | reverse complement strand
CCGGCGAATCGACGCCCGCCGAAAAAGGGGTTGGCGACCAGGTGTTCGCCTCCACGATCATGGTGGCGGGCAAAGTGCAGGTTGCGGTGGAGAGGTCTGGCGGCGAAACCGCGACCGCCAAGATTGCTCAGATTCTCAACAACACCGCCGGCTACACGCTCGCTTCACAGCACAAGGGCGAGCAGATGGCGGATAAAGCGGTTATTCCCACCCTTTGCGTTGGTGCGGTGGCGCTTGCAACCATGGGACCGCAGGGCGCCGCTGCCGTCCTCAACAGCGATATGGGCACAGGCATCCGCATGGCTGCACCGCTTGCCATGCTCTCCACCCTGGCGTTATGCGCGCAGAAAGGCGTCCTGGTAAAGGATGGCCGCGCGCTGGATCTGCTCTGCGAGGTGGACACCGTACTCTTCGACAAAACCGGCACGCTGACTCGCGAGCGCCCGGAAATCGGACGGATTCTCGTCGCCGATGGGCTCACTGAGCGGCAAATCCTGCGCTATGCCGCCGCCGCGGAACGCAAGTTCCATCATCCGATTGCGCTTGCCATTCTGGAGAAGGCGGAGCAGGAAGGGCTTGAACTTCCCCTCGGCGACTCGATGCAATACAAGGTGGGCTATGGCATCAGCGTCGGTATCGACGGCCACCAGATTCGCGTAGGCAGCCGCCGCTACATGGATATGGAGCGCATCGCGCTCACGCCTGAGATAGAGGAAGCACTTGGAGAGGCTCATCGCGAAGGCCACACCATGGTGATGGTTGCGGTGGGTGACGCCATCGGCGGCGCGCTGGAACTGCGCGCCTCTGTGCGGCCGGAGGTACCGGAGATCATCAAGGGCCTGCGCGCTCGCGGCATCAAACACATCGCCATTATCTCCGGAGACCACGAGGCTCCCACGCGCAAACTGGCCGAGCAGCTCGGCATGGACAGATACTTCGCTCAGGTGCTGCCAACCGACAAGGCCGACTATGTCGAGAAACTGCAAAAAGAAGGCTGCAAAGTCTGTTTCGTCGGCGACGGCATCAACGATGCGATCGCGCTGAAGAAGGCGAATGTCTCCATCTCGCTGCGTGGCGCAACCTCGATCGCCACCGATACCGCTTCTGTGGTCTTCATGGAGCCTGGCCTCGGCAAGCTGTGTGAGCTGCTTGAAATAGCCCGCGACCTTCAGAGCAATGTGCGCCGAAGCTGGGTGTATATCCTGGTGCCGAATATCACCTGCATCGTGGGTGTGTTCACCATGGGCTTTGGGATCGCCGTCTCCGTGCTGACTAATAATGTCGCAGCTTTGGCCGCACTTGCGAATGGGATCCTCCCAATGAGAAAAGTCGCCGCTTTGGAAGCCGAGCGCCGGCACATGATGGAATTGCAGTTGCGAGCGAGCGGATTCCTCGAAGCCCCGCAGCATCAATTGACGGACGACCTCGAGGAAATCCGGGAAGACGAAATCGGGGAAGACGAGGGGATGGAAATCCCTTCGGAAGCGGCCTGAGGCCGGAATTGGTTGCGGTTGCCGATGGAGTTTGATCCGGCCTAGAAATTACGGGTTAACTGGGTAGGACGATTTTAATATTCTCGGTGTAGAGTTTTTGGAATCTTTGTCTGTTACCAACATTAGGACCGAACGATAACTTGAGGGATTTGAAATGACGGCTGCAACTGCGCGAAGCGCAACTCCCCGGAAACCAAAGCCTGTGGTCGCCGCGTCCTCAAATCCAACGACGAAGACGAGCGCAGCCGCAAAGACCGCCGCCGCCCAACCCAAGCACATTTCTGAACAATCGGAGGTCGCCATCATGACGCAGAATACCGATGCACCCGATCCAACCTCGCTTGAAGCCGCTACAGCGCCAGTAGATACGCGAGACATGAATACGCGATTCCGCATCTTTGTCGTCGACTCTGGCTGGAACCACCCCGCGAGCAAGGTCCTGGAAGAAAACATCGAGCTGATCCATGCACTCACCCACGAAGATCCCATTTATATCCTTGACCGTGACAAGTCGATCGCTCTGCTGCGAAAGAACAAGGATCTGATCGGCCACGACCCGATTATCGCCGTGCATGATGTGACTGCGAGCGTGAACGGCAAGCGTGTCGGCTTCCGGCTGCATCTCGGGCTGCAGGACGACGAGGCGCAATGCCTGGCCTCGCTTAAAATGTTTGCGCGCTTCATCAATACGCACCGCAACGCAAAGGATCTGGAAGCGGACGTTCGGCGCGAGCTGCACAGGGAAGGTTTGGCAGGAGCTATAGAGATCGTGGGCGGGGCCGCTCAATCGGTTCTGTTGGAAGGGTAGCGCCAGAGTCGCCGCGGCGGCGACAAGTGAATATAATCCCCTTGGAGGTGAGTTCATGTTTGACAGCTTCGGTGACATTCTGGGTGGAGTAGTGGCTGTTGTCGCCATCGCCTATCTCGGTTTCGAGATCGAGAAAAAGAGGAAGAAACTCAGGTCCCTGTTTAACGTGATCGACGCCGATGATGCGGCGATGTTCGATCAACTTGAAGAAATGGTGATAACCGGGGGGCTCATCGCACACCATAGAACAGTCGCTGCCTGACTCCGCACGCTGCTCGTCTTCACGGTTCAGGCTAGGGCCACGTTGCCTTTTTGGCGCATCCAAAAGAATTGCAGGAGACCGGCATGAACATCGAATTTGAGAGTTCGGATTCGTCTCATCGGCACGAGCAGCCGGGGTTCTCAAAGCATGTGACTGTGATCGGCGGCGCGGCGGAGCATCCCTTTCAGGAAGAGATCGCAGCCAAAGCCATATCGGATCATGTCGACCCACCTCAAGAGTCCCGGTTCCGCATTTTTGTCATCGACACCTGCTGGAACTCAGTCGCAAGTAGAGTCTTGAGAGAAAATCTGAACCTGTTCTTTGACCTCAACCGCGAGGAGCCGACCTATCTCCTGGGTCGCGACGCTTCGGTTGCCCTGTTGCGCCAATACGAGTCGCTCATCGGCCGGGATCCCATCATCATCGTGCATGATATGCAGGTGATCTGCGATCGCGGCACAGACGGTGTGCACGGTCTCCGACTGCATCTGGGCCTGATGCAGACCGAAACCCAGGCCCTTACCGGGCTGCAGATGTTTGCTCGTTTCCTCCGCACCCATCGCGCGGCCAAGAACCTGGAGTCTGAGGTGCGCGGGAAACTGCTTCTGGAAGGTCTGGCGGGTGCAATTCAGATAGTGGGCGGAGCTCCGCAGAATATCCTGATTAGTGCCTGATGCGGGGGCAAAAACCGCTTGTGGGAGGCGATATCTATGTTTGATAACTGGATGGACGTAACCTCGGGGGTTGCGATGGCTGGAGCGGTAGCCTATACAATCTACGCAATCGACCAGCGGCAAAGAAAACTGAAAGATATGATGAACGTGCTCGATGGCCAGGATGCGGCGTTATCGCGCCGTCTCGAAGAGCTGATACAAGAGGGGTTGCTTCCGTATAGCGGAGCCGCAAAGGCTTGATCGAACCGGGATCCCGCCTATCGGTTCAAAGCCGGCCTGGGATGCTCACCGTCAAGGATCCTCGACTGTTTGCACCGGGACGTGAAACGTGCGCGGTGCGGTTCGCGGAGCGGATGTTTCTCATCCACGAGGTGCGCTCCATCGAGATCGATCCCTCCCAGGCGACAGCCAAGGTGCGGTACCGTACTTCGCCTGACGATCAGGAGATTCTCGTAGGCCGCCTCGCCGATGCCTTGACCAGCGATGACGGTTCGGAAGCTGATTCGATACCGGTCTGGCGCACTGGAGAGAGCGTCAAGCTACGCCGCCATGGCAGCATCGTCACTACACTTGAAATCCTTACCCTGGGCAAGAACACCCTTGAGATCCGGCATCGGGGCATTGTGCGCGACCCCTCTTCGGCTCGCCGGGTTGCGGATCCGCTGCGGAAAATTCCAGGCGTGCTTGAGGCCACGATCGACACCGGCAAGCTGAGTTTGCAGTTTGATCCCGCCGTCATTTCCGCCGTCGAGCTGGTGCGTCGCGTCGAAACCGAAATGATGGCGCCCCCCGATCCGCACGCCGTGCCGGGGGCCGAGAGAGTCGATTTCGATATGGCTAACGCCCAACTGGGTGTGAGCACTGTGAATGAATTTGTTTTCCCGGCCATGATGCCTGT
>JBEKZG010000395.1:0-4136 GCA_049510095.1 Occallatibacter sp. | reverse complement strand
AAGTCGCTGTAGAGGCCTTCTTTCAACGGGCGGTTAAACTCGGCGATGAACTTCAGGTACTGCTCCGGCTGGTTGGCCGCGATGTTCTTCAGCTCGGAGAGAATCTTCTTGACGCTGGCGGTGCGAATGCTCGTCAGCACGCGATTCTGCTGCAGAATTTCGCGGCTCACGTTGAGAGGAAGGTCTTCGCTGTCGATGATGCCGCGCACAAAGCGCAGGTACTGAGGCAGCAAGTCCTTGGAGTCGTCCATGATGAAGACGCGCTTCACATAAAGCTTGACGCCCACCTTGTATTCGGCCTGATAAAGATCCAGCGGCGCCTTTGACGGCACATAGAAGAGCGTGGTGTACTCCCGGCTGCCTTCGGCCTTGGTGTGGAACCAGAAAAGAGGATCCTCCCAATCGCCCGAGACCGATTTGTAGAGTTCTTTGTAGTCCTCGTCCGTCAACTCATTCTTGGGCCGCCGCCACAGTGCGCTGGCCACATTCACCTGCTCGGTAGTGCGCGACTTCACCGACTTCTTCTCGGCTTCGTTCCATTCGCTCTTGTCGAATGTTAGAAAGATGGGGAAGGCAATATGATTCGAGTACTTCTTCACAATCTCCCGCAGGCGCCAACTGTTGGCGTACTGCTTGCCCTCTTCATTGAAGTGAACGAGTACGGTGGTTCCGGCGACGGAGCGCTCCGCGGGCTCGATCTCAAAACCGCTTGAGCCATCGCTTACCCAACGCCAGGCCTGGTCTTCGCCGGCCTTGCGCGTCACCACTTCAACGCGGTCCGCAACCATGAAAACGCTGTAGAATCCCACACCGAACTGGCCGATCAGATTCGAGTCCCGCTTGGCGTCGCCGGAGAGTTGCGCCAGAAAATTCTTGGTTCCGGATCGCGCAATCGTTCCCAGGTGCGAGATCAGATCCTCCTCATTCATACCTATGCCGGTATCGGCAATCGTGAGGGTCTGCTTCTCCTCATCTAGCTCCAGATCGATGCGCGGATTGAAGGGAACAGACTTCAACGCATCGTCGGTGAGCGTCAGATGACGCAGCTTATCCAGAGCATCGGAGGAGTTGGAAACCAGCTCGCGCACGAAAATCTCCGGATGCGAATAGAGCGAGTGGATAATCAGTTGCAATATTTGACTGACTTCGGTCTGAAATTCACGCTTCGACATGGATCGTTATCTCCACTATGAATAATATAAAAACATCGCACACACCGCGAGGCTACAGCAACCGCTTGGCTTCCAGCACCCGCTCCAGCGCCTGTCCCGCCGTCGCGCCCACCGCGGACAAGTGCCCCATCTTCCGCCCCACACGCGGCGTGTGCTTCTCATACAAATGCAATCGCACACCCTGCACTGCCAGCGCCGCAGCAAAGTCTGGCGAGCCATTGGGAGCATCAAGCCAAACCTCGCCCAGCAAATTAACAATCGCGCACGGGCTGATCAGTTCCGTTGAGCCCAGCGGCAGATTGCATGTCGTCCGCACCAGTTGCTCAAACTGGCTGGTCAAACACCCCCGCTCGCTTTCGTGATAGCTGTTGTGCGGACGCGGCGCAAGCTCATTCACCAGCAATTCGCCTTGGCGCGTGACAAACATCTCCACGCACAACAGCCCTTCCAACTCCAGCCGCGCAATAATCGTCGCCGCCAGCGCTTCCGCTTTTAACTCAACTTCTGCGGGAATGCTCGCCGGCAACACGCTCCACGCCAGGATTTGATTCTCGTGATGATTCCGCGCCGCCGGATAACTCCGCACTTCGCCCGCGGGATTGCGCGCAGCCATCACGCTGATCTCATAGTCCAGATCCAGCTCCTGCTCGGCAACGCATGGCCGTCCGCCGAGGCTCAACCAGGCCGCCTGAATCGATTCCTTCGTCGCGGGTCCATCGAAACCAATCCGCGCCTGCCCGCGCCCGTCGTACCCTCCGCGCCCGATCTTCAGGAATACACGCCCGCCCAGCGCCGCAACCGCTTCCTGCAATTCCGCCTCGCTGTAAACTACGCGGAATGCTCCCCCGGAAAATCCAGCATCGGCGAGCCATTTCTTTTGAAGTGTCTTGTCCTGTATGATGCGGATCGGCTCTGCACCAGGCCGCAGCGGTGCAAGCCGCGCTACCTCGGAGAGAGCCTCCACGCCAATCTGCTCAATCTCCAGTGTTACCGCGTCCGCGCCTCCAGCAAGTCTGCGCGCCGCCGCCACATCGTCCCATCGGCCCACAATCGTCTCGTCCACAACGAAGCTGGCCGGGCAGTTCGGCTCGGGATCCATTACGCGCACTTTATAACCCATGGTCCGCGCGGCTATTGCCGTCATCCTACCCAACTGCCCGCCGCCGAGAATCCCGATCAATCCGCTCGGCTGAATCGTTCTCGGCTTATATTGCTCATTGCTTTCCGCCACGCCGCTCACCCCGGTAGCTCCTCATCGAGTGATTGCTCAAGCACTTCCTGCGTGCGCGCCGCACGCCATTCCGCGAGCCGCTCGTAAAGCGCCCTATCGGTCGTAGCAAGCATCTCCGCGGCCAGCAGTGCTGCGTTCGCCGCACCGGCCTTTCCAATAGCCAGCGTCCCTACGGGAACCCCCTTCGGCATCTGCACAATTGAGAGCAGCGCGTCCAGCCCGTTCAGTTGCGTCGCCGCCACCGGAACGCCAAGCACCGGCACCAGCGTCTTCGCCGCCAGCATCCCCGGCAAATGTGCCGCGCCGCCCGCTCCCGCAATGATGATTCGTAACCCGCGAGCCCGCGCAGTTTCAGCGTATTCAAACAGCCGGTCCGGCGTGCGATGCGCGCTCACAACCTTCGCTTCATGCGGAATCTCCAGCGCGCGCAAAATCTCTACCGCCGCCGACAGCACGTCGTAGTCGCTCTTGCTGCCCATCACCACGCCTACCAGCGGCTCTTCGCTCATAGGCTTGATTATACGAGCGTTCACGCGGCAAACCGAGTCCTTTGCTGACCCTCGACCGGTTTACATCCTCTTCCACCCTCAATGCCGGAACCACGCATTTACAGCCACTTCAACCACTGCAAACACCACGCTCACAGCCGCCATGAATCCCTTTGCCCGCTGCCAGTTCTGCTCGTGCCGTTCCATGCGCTTCTCGAGATCGGCGATCCGTCCGCCATTGCCGTCGCCCGTCAGATTCACCATCTGCGTCTTAAGCACGCTCAAATCGCTCAGTACTTGCGCTTCGAATTCATTCATCATCCGCATTCGCCGGACCCCATATTTTTTGCGTCATCGTGGATCGGCCCCAGCGGCCGGAAAACATCGGAGCGTCAGCAACTGCCCACTGATCACTGTTAACTGCTCAGCGGCAAGTTGATGAATAAAGCCGTCGAGAACTCCGAATAGTTCGGCGGAGTGGATCCGTCAAATACCCGGATGTAGAATCGGTCATTCGCGGTCTCGCGAGAGAAAGTCAAATTCGGCAATGTCGCTCTCACCACCAGGTCTGGATCCTGTCCCGGCATAAAAGCAAAGTCCCGCCGCCGTATCTCAAATCCACCACCTGTGGGCGGAGTTACGCCGGCATTGATTCCAACCGTGCTGCCGTTCAATGTGGTCACTGTCAACCCGGTCAAATTGGCAACATAACTCGGGGCGATAGCTGCGGGGAGCCAGGCATCCGTGGGCACCGTCGCGCTGGTCTTGATCGCCAGGTCGTCGGCCCAGTCGTTGGCAAACTGGATGGCATACACCACCAGGTCAGGATAACTTGCTCGATAACTCACCTTCACCGTCCGCACAACTACTTGCGCGTTCAAGCTGGCCGAAGGCGCGTTCAGCATCAGCGCATCGCCCGGCCACACATCCGTGGCAAAACTTGTTCTGTTCCCTTTGTAAGTGCCGCTCCACAAGGCACTGGTCCCCCCTGCAGCCAACTCTATCGCCGTAGCGGCGTTCAGGCAGTCCGCCGAACTGCGCGCCGATGGATCGGTTACCGAGCCAATCCACGCCGCCGCGGATGGGCTCCCCGCTTGCGTCAACGCCTGCTGGCTCGCTGTATTGACCGCGCGTCCGACCGCCCTCCCAATCGTGCGGTAATTCACCGCGATCTGCTCGCCTGCCACAGGCGTCGATCCGGTATAAAACACCACCTTCCCGGCTCGCTCCAGATGACACTCCGCC
>JBEKZG010000394.1:0-4150 GCA_049510095.1 Occallatibacter sp. | reverse complement strand
TGGCGATGGGGAGGCGGGTACAGTTCGTTCCGGCACAAAGTACCCCATCCAGACTTCTTCGTTCTCAAGCCTCTCGCCCAACCTTCCAAACATTCCCGGGCTCACCTCCGCAGGAGCATCCAGCGGCCTGTCATCGCTGCTGTCTTCATTGTCAAGCGTGCCCAACATTCCGCAAGTCCAGTACCAGGATCTCGGCCTCACCCTCAAAGCAACGCCCAAGGTCCTTCGCAGCAACGACGTCGCTCTGTCCATCGATTTGAAAATCGACGCCCTTTCCGGCACCTCCCTCAACGGCAATCCCATCCTGAACAGCCGCACTTATTCCGGTGTCATCACGCTCCGCCAGGGTGAAGGCGCGGTGATCCTCAGCGAACTCGACAAGCAGGAAATGCGCGCCATCAGCGGCATCCCGGGACTGAGCGAGATTCCCGGCCTCAACAATGTCACCGGGAAAGATACTCAGAGGTCCAGTTCCACGCTGCTGATCGTCATGACGCCTCATGTCGTCCGCGGAACTCAATCCGCAGGCCATACGCCCATGTTGCGCCTTGAGAAGAGCACACCCGGCGCACGTTAGCAGCGCGGCTGGCCGGCAAAATACCCAGACATGGACACCGTGTTATTTTGGCCACTGTGTATGAGATCGATCGACAAATCGAGCGCGGCCTGAGTCACCACCGTGCTGGTAACGTCCAGGCAGCCGCGGAGATCTACCGGGAGATCCTTGAGCAGCATCCGAACCATCCGGACGCGCTCTATCTCATGGGTTGTCTTGCGCATGAGCAAGGCGATAGCGCGGCTGCGGTTAGCCTGCTGAACAAGGCAATCCTCGCCCGCCCTGAGCAGGCGGAGTACTACAACGCTCTCGGCTCCGCTCACACACACCTTGAAAATCTCAGTCTTGCGGAATGCAACTTACGCAAAGCCATCAGCCTCGGAAGCCAGCCTCACTTCCACTTGAGCCTCGGCGTCTTCCTGAAAGAGCAGCATCGACTCAACGAGGCCATCGTCGAGTTTGAAACAGCTGTCAAATTAGCGCCCGACGATGCGGAGGCCCGCCTGAGCCTCGGGAAAGCCTATCGCTCCGCAGGCAGGCTGCAGGACGCGACTCAATGTCTCGAGACATCGCTGGCATTGCATCCCGGCCATCCTCCCACCCTCGCCGCTCTCAGGCAGACTCTCTGTTCGGCGAATCGAGAAGAGAATGCGGTCGCACATTTGAGTCACGCCATTGCGTCGCTCGGAGATGATGTCGATGGGCTCTGCGGCCTCGCGGATGCGCTGCAGCAAGCCGAGGATTTCGACGGCGCAATTGAGGTCTACCATCGCGCCCTTGCATACGGTTCGCAATCACCCCGCGCATGGTACGCATGCGGCTGCGCTGAAACCGCGCGAGAAGATTTCGCATCCGCCATCGTCTGCTTCCAAAGGGCCCTCAGCTTGCACCCGGATTCACTGGAGGCCCGCCATAATCTCGCCCGCGCACTTTATGAGATGGGCCAGGTGCCTCAAGCCTACGATGAGTTCAAAGTGTGCGCGGCCAGGCAGCACGATGACGCTCGCCTTGCCCGCGCCATGCTTGCCATTATTGCCCCAGGAGCTTGGCAAGCCACCAACCAGGAAGTTTTGGAGATCCGGCAGTCGTGGGTAAAGGATCTTCCCACCGACAACCTACCTCTCTCCATGCCGCCTCTCATCCCCTCCACAGGCGGTAAATTGAAAATCGGCTACGCCTCATCGTTCTTTTCCAGCGACAACTGGATGAAACCGGTTTGGGGCCTGATCAATCGGCACAACCGCCTCGAATTCGAAGTCTACCTATTCTCCGACGCCCCGCGATCCGCCATTGTCCATGGCTACATCGCACATGAGGCAGACCATTTCTTCGACACCACTCGCCTGTCAAACCGAGAGTTGGCCCAACTCATTCGGGACCAGGGCATCCACGTTCTCGTGGATCTCAATGGGTACAGCAACATCAATCGGCTTCCCATGTTCATGCATCGCCCCGCACCAGTCATCGTCGGCTGGTTCAACATGTATGCGACAACAGGCATGTCCTGTTTCGATTTCCTCATCGGCGATGCGTCCGTGATTCCCCCGGAAGAAGAAACCTTCTATTCGGAAAAGATTGGCAAGGTCACGCATAGCTACCTGACCTTCAGCGTCGATTATCCCGTTCCTCCAGTAGCGGAGCTGCCCTGCATCCGGAACTCGGTCTTTACATTCGGCTGCCTGGGCTCGCAATACAAGATCACAGGGGAAGTCGTCCAGGCGTGGCGCCGCATTCTCACCAAGGCGCCGGGCAGCCGTCTGCTTCTCAAGAACAAGCGCCTGAAGACAAGCGCGGCCCGCGAGTTCATGGCGAGTCAGTTTTCAATGTTCGGCTTGAATCCTGAGCGCGTTTTTTTTGAAGGACCCGAGGACCACTTTGGCTTTCTGAAAGCCTATGACAGAATCGATGCGGCTCTCGACACATTTCCCTATAACGGCGGAACAACCACCACCGAAGCGCTTTGGCAGGGAGTGCCTGTCATCGCCTTTGCCGGAGACCGCTGGGCTTCCCGCACCAGCGCTTCCATCCTGCGCGAGGGCGGTCTTGCGGAGTTTGTTGCCGGCGATCTTGACGGATATGTTTCTCTCGCCGCAAACCTGGCAAACTCGCCGGAAGATTGGCCGCGGCTGGCCCATCTTCGTGCGGGAATGAGAGCACACCTCATGGCTTCAAGTGTTTGCGACACGGGCACCTTTGCCCTGGAGATGGAACAAATCTATCGGATGTGCCGGCGGATGTGCTCGGACAGCCGGCTCCGGAGTTGAAAACCCCTCGGCCGGCCGAAGCAAAAATATTAGTTAGCGATGCCGTCCAGCTTTTCCTGGTATTCGACGATCCGCTTGATCACGTCGTAAGGCGCGCCGCCAACTGGAACCTGGCGTCCATTCACAACCAGCGTCGGAGTCTGTTCGATATTCAAGTCCTTCGCCAGCTTCACTGAAGCCTCGATAGCAGCTTCGGTTTGCGGGGTTGCTGCGCAGGCTGCAATCTTCGCCGGATCAAGCCCGGCCTTGGTGACCGCACTGTTCAAGGTCAGCGTAGCGCCATCCGCGCTGGACAAACCATCCTGCCCTTCAAACACCGCCGTCGCGAATTGGAAGAAAGCACTGCTGCCACCCTCTTTGGCCACACAGGAGCCGTACTCCGCCGCCTTCTTGGCTGCGGGATGGATCTTCTCCAACGGATAATTCTGAAACACGATCCGAGCTTTGGGGAAATCCACGGCCAGCTGGTCCATATTCGCCTGCGCATCCTTGCAATGCGGACATTGGAAGTCTGCAAATTCCACAATCTCCAGGTCCTTCATTGCCGATCCGCGATATGGCCCGTCGGCCCTCTGCTGAATCGTGGCGCGAGAGTCCGCATAGGGGTGCTCGCCAAAGGGAAGAATCTCGTCGCCGGCAATGATATGTTTGCCGTCAGGCAACGCGAAAAACTGTATCGCCGAGGTCTTCTGCTTGCCGCTCTTGTCTCCCACTACCACCACTACTCTGCTCACGCCTTCCACCGGCGTCTTGAGGATTGCCTGCACCTGCCAAACACGGTCCGCATCATAGCCCCAACTGGTCTGCAGGAAGTTGTTGATGGTCTCCTTCGTTGGTGCGGAGGCGGTAAAGTTATCCGGATCGGGCTTTGGAAACACCGGCGGTCCAGACGGCGCCGGCGCGGAAGGCACCGCTCCCGCTGGCGTTTGTGGTGGTGCGGCTGGCACATTTTGCTGGGCAGCGGCCTCTAGCATTGGAAACGAAATTACAGCCAGCGCAACAATCGTGGCTAGACTTGGGCCGGCAGAGCGGGCAGACAAACGGATCAAGCTGATTCTCCTTGTAAGGCGGGATGACTCCCGTACCATAGATTACACCTGCGATTTGACGGCTTACACCTGCACCTTGACCGCGATGGGAAATCTGCGGCCCATTCCAAACGACTTCGAGGTTACCTTCAGAACCGGAGCGGCCTGCTGCCGTTTGTATTCCGATCGCTCCACCAGCCGGACTACCTGTTGGACGAGTTCCAGGGGAAATCCGTGTGCCTCGGCAATGCGCTCTGGCGTCTCATAGCGCTCGACATAGGCTTCCAGAATTGGATCGAGGA
>JBEKZG010000393.1:0-4151 GCA_049510095.1 Occallatibacter sp. | reverse complement strand
ACGACCAAACGATCAAGATCACGGTTCGTCCGTGAGTAAGGGCTCCTCAAACATTTCGTCCGGCCATTGCTGCGCACCGTGAAGTATGCGCAATATCCGAAGGGCCTCTCCGTCAATGCGATAGGCAGCGATGTAAGGAGTACCGGAAATGACCAACGCCCGCGTTCCCTCGATCCGGCCAGGTCGACCCATCTCAGGGAACTGCGTCAACCCCATCAGGCGGGTTCGTATTCGCTCGTCAATCGCCGCAGCCGCGCGCGGGTTATCCGCTTCAATATAATCGAAGATCGCAATGCGGTCCGCACGTGCAAACGCCGACTATCTCAGTTGCATAAGCGCACTTACACCTTCCGCAACGCAGCCGCCCGGCGCTCATCAAAGTAGGCCTCCACTTCATCGTGAGGGATGTCAGGCCGCAGGTCTTCCAAAGCTTCCTGCACCTTGGCCCGGAACCACGCGTCATGCTCCACAGCATTCGGCGTCAAGGCGAAAGGAAGCGCGCCCTCATTCGCGGTCCGCGTCAGCAAAATACGCACCGCGTCTGAGACCGTAATCCCCGCCGCGTTGAGCACAGCCGCGGCACGCTCCTTCACAGCTGGATCGATCCGTGTTTGCACCAGTGCATTGGCAGGCATAAAGAACTCCTACGCCGATTGTAATTCATCTGCATGACAAACTGTGGGGCCCCACTCGCCCGGTCACGCCGATTCCTGGTCCACCCGACAGTCACCGCAAACGCACGACAATCGCGTTTTCACTGCCGCCGGCCCGTTACCCGTTCTTCGTCCACAGTTTCACGAGAATTATTTGGGTAATTCTATGGTTTCTTGAGGCCTCAAAAAGGGTAATTGTCCACCAACGAACTCAGTCTTTTTGGTAAATCAGAGAGTTAATCATTCGCCTCTGTGCAACCATCTAAGCGAACGTTTGGCTGGGAAACCAACCCCTCAAGCCAACGTCTGGCCCCCTCTACGCACCCTTCAGGCGAACGTTTTCCCCACCGCAGCGCGAGCCTTCGCCACAAACGCCCGCACCTTCTCCGGGTCCTTGCGCCCCGGCGCGGCTTCCACGCCGCTCGCCACATCCACCCCCCACGGCCTCAAAGTGGCGATTGCCTCAGCCACGTTCCCCGGCGTAAGTCCTCCCGCAGCAATCATTTTCAGCCTGCCGGCCTCGTCAAACACCGTCTTCCGCGCCTCGGCCCAGTCGAATGCCACGCCCGTGCCCCCCACAGCCGACTCCGTCCGCGAGTCCACCAGCACCCCATCCACATCCCTGTTCCGCGCGTGTTGTGCTATCTGCTCTGTTATCAAAGCGATAGCCTGGGCCTTAAAATGGACGACCCGCAGAATCCGCAATTCCTTGCCAAGCCGCTCCCGCAGCCGCCCAGGCACCCCAGGGCCAGCTTCGGAGTGAAGCTGCACTCCGGTCAGCCCACACATGCGCACCGTCGAGTAAATCTCATCTAATCCGGCATTTACAAACACGCCAATCTTCTCTAGATCGGCCGGCAGATGCGGCACAATAGCCGCCGCCTGCGCCGCCGTAACCCGCCTAGGGCTAGGCGCAAACACAAATCCCACCGCGTCCGCACCGGCCTCTCCCGCCAATCGCGTGTCATCCAACGAAGTGCTGCCGCAGATCTTGATCCAAATGCTCATTGCGCCGCACCCGCTCCCACTAGCAATTCCGCCAGAGCCACGCCCGGATCTGCCTGACGCATAAGGCTTTCGCCAATCAGGAAGGCGTCAAATCCCGCCTCACGCAGCCGGATCAGGTCCTCTGCCGTAGAAATGCCGCTCTCCGCCACGCGCACCATCCCGGACGGTATGTGTTCGGCCAGCGCAAAAGACCGCTCCAGGCTTACCTCAAAGGACCTAAGGTCGCGGTTGTTCACCCCGATTGCATCAGCCCCGGAAGCTCCAAGCGTGTCGAAAACGCGGTTCAACTCACCTTCAGTGTGAACCTCCACCAGCACATCCAACTCGTATTCATGAGCCCGCGTAGAGAACCGCAAAAGCTCGGAATCCGCCAGTGCCGCGGCTATCAGCAGAATTGCATCCGCGCGGTGTGCCCGCGCCTCCACAATTTGGTATTCGTCCACCATGAAGTCCTTGCGCAGGCAGGGCAGTTGCACCGCTTGTGAGGCCAATTCAAGGTTGCCTAGGCTCCCTTGGAAATAGGGCGCATCCGTCAAAACCGAGAGCGCCGCGGCACCACCCTCCTGCAACCGGCCCGCCAGCCAGCTCACGTCGAAATCCCCGCGAATCAGTCCCTTGGAAGGAGAGGCCTTCTTGATTTCCGCTATAATCGCCGGTCCATCCGCCGCCCTGCGCCTTAAGGCCGCGGCCCAGCCCCGCGGTTGATGAGTTTCCGCCATGCGCCTCAGTTCGGCAACCGGCACACGAGTCTTGCCTGCGGTCACCGTGTCCCGTGTCGTAGCCAGAATCGTGTCAAGGTGAGTGGACATACTCTTGGTCGAGTATACGAGGGAGACCGCAACCCGGTACGTGCAAGGAAGGGCGACTCGACAGGTGTTGGCCGCTAATGAATGACAACAGGCGTGCGATGCTTGCAGCCGCAAGAGCGGCGCAGCACAATCTCGACAGGTAAAACAATCTTGTTTCCCGTCTGTGGTAGTTCGCCACGTTCGATGCGATCGAAGAGAAGACTTGTCGCCACCCGGCCCATCTCCAGCGCCGGCTGGCGAACCACAGTAAGCGAAGGAGAAGTGAACTCAGCCATATCGAAATCATCAAAACCGGCGAAAGCGAGATCGTTGGGCATTTTCACCCCAAGGTGCAACAGCGCACTAAGGACGTACCGCGTCGCCAGAGTATTCGATGTAAGGATCGCAGTCGGCGGGTTTGGCCCTCGCAACTTCTCCTCGACCGCCACCAATGTATCGTCCTGCGATTCGCACCCGAAGAATGAATCTTCCTCCAGACCTGCGTCGTGAAGCGCACGACGATAACCCAGGAACCGGGCGTTGATCGTAAACAGAATCCGGCTGAGGCCCATAAAAGCGATCCGTTTGTGTCCGTGTTCAATAAGGTGCTCCACCATCCGGCGCGCGCCGGAAGTGTTCTGCACCATCACAACGTCCATGGCCGGGTCGGAGACGGGGCGATCAAAAGCAACAACGGGAGTTTTGCCGAACAAACTGCGCGTCAGTCGAGACTGCCGGAAGCGGGCAGGGATCACCAGCAGGCCGTCGACATGCCGCTGCAGCATTTGCTCCACTTCGGCGAATTCTGTATCCGGATCTTCGTTTGAGGTTGTGATGATTACGGAATAACCATGCTCCTTGGCCACCGTAGTTACGGCATGTGCGCAGTTAGCAAAGAACGGGTCGTAAAGATAAGGAATAATCAGGCCGATGCTCCGGCTGCGCTGACCGCGAAACGCACGGGCCAGCTCATTGGGCCGGTACTTCAACTGTTCAATCGCGGTCTGGACACGCTGCGCCGTTTCCGCCGACACCGGGACTGTCCCGCTGAGCACGCGCGAAACGGTCATGGTTCCGACGCCAGCCAATCGAGCAACGTCGCTCATGGTGGGTTTTCGGTGCGCGCCTTGTGCCCGTGCGGTATGTTTCACTCCGCTGGCGGTTTGGGTCTTTAAAAGTTCCGGCACTTCGATAACTCCAGGAGCATATGACTCCGTGCAGTCTTAGTCGTGCGCTCCTGAAAGCAGATTGCGGTCTTGTGGTTTCAGCTGAAATAACGCATGGATACAGGATTTCAAAAAAATACACCGATCTACAGGAAAACGCTGGACTAAGTTCGAACTATAGCAGCTTGTCTGAAGCAGTGGCAAACAATCGCCGCGCGAAATGAACGCCGACCGAATTGAACAAAAGAATCTCCCCTCAGGCGTCCGGCGATAAACAAGTTCGCACATTTCATGCAAATCCTGGTTTGTCTTGGCGGGTGATAAAGTTTGTGTATGAGCGTGACCAGACTCGCGGCCATAGTTTCTCAAATCCGATTTGCAACTGGAATGGCTGGTCTTCTCCTCGTGACCGCTTATTGTGTGTCGGCCGAACAGCCCGGTGCAACCTCCGGCACCGCGCAGCCATCGCACGATCCCGGCCGTCCCGAATCGGTCTGTGAGCCTTCGCGACTGGATTCGCCTTACATCCCGGTCGA
>JBEKZG010000392.1:0-4151 GCA_049510095.1 Occallatibacter sp. | reverse complement strand
TCCTGAGCTGTCTGACGAGCCTAACTCATCGATGGCTTTTGTGAATCTGTCGGTAATCTGCCCTTCCTGGCTTATTTGGAGTGTGGCCCACGTGGAATAGATTGTAACTACGATTGCTAGACCGCCGAGCACCGTTGCCAGGGTCTTTCTTGCTTCATTCTCCTTGTCGAAACGAGTTGTTGAATCCAAGACGAACTTGGAGACCTGCATCTTTGGAACCACCCAAAGAGTCACCAAGCTGGCAACGCCGAGAATTGAAAATAAGACCCATGAAGGCATAGTCAATAATACCGGATGTGCGGACGAAGATGACCGAGGCCAATGCCATCAGCGGAGATATGTTCGACAACTACGTGGCGTACCTGCGGAACACAGCAACCTACGTCGAAAAGGTCTACCAACTAGAGAAGGCGGGAGGGTTTGTGGGAGCCGGTTCGGCGGAATCGCAGGAGCTTACCGCGGAACGTCTTGCCGCTGGAGCCAGCAAACTGCGCGACATGATTTATACGGCATGGATTGAAAGCGCAAAGCGCGTACCCGATCCTTACGCAGGGAAGTAGACTTAGTCTCCCGCCTCGGCGGCAGCCAGCGAGGGAACCCGTCGCAAGAGCACCGTGAGCGTCACCGTCATCAGGAGGACTGCTGGGGTGGCTATCACTAGCCAGGCAATCAATGCCTGCGCGGCAAGAGTGACCATCTGGAGTGTCATTTGGAGGAGGGAACTGCTCATGTGCGCGCCTGTCTGTACGGGACCGGCGGAGATCAGCCAACCGCCCAGGCGCACAAACGGGACAATCAGGACCAGTTGCAACGGCATTGCCACATAGTTTGCGGCTTGAATCGCGGGCAGATTGAGCCGCAGGACAATCGCCAGCACCGCGCAAAGAGCGGTAGGAATGCCGACGACGGGAAAGCAGCCGATGGCAAATCCGAGGGCAAGCGTGAGGGCCAGGCGAGAGGGTGAGATGCCCTGCCGCAACCACCCAGCCGCACTCCGCCTGATCGATTCGGGGAGGCCGTCGAATTTGAGCCGTCTGCGCATCATCATCCCCACGCTACCTTCTTGGATGGCATGGGGCGATGGATTTCAAATGAAAGTTCGGTAAATGAACCAAAATGGGCAGCGGCAGGAATGGGCTGGTCCAGAATGGCGTCAGCAGTCGCCAACGGCTTATTTCCAGGAAGGGAGAGGGCCGATTAGACATCAGATTCGAGAAGGGTTAGAATCCTGGGCGCAATCCTCTGGCACAGGCGCGCGAGCCGTTGTTCGACCTGTTTGCCGGCTTCGAAGACCTCCTCATGGCTGAGGGGATTGGGGCTTAAGCCCGCGGCGAGATTGGTGATGCAGGAGATAGCGAGGACTTCAATACCCATGTGGCGGGCTACTATTGTTTCTGGAACGGTAGACATACCTACCATGGTTGCACCCAGGACGCGGAAGGCGCGGATCTCGGCAGGGGTTTCGAAGCTGGGTCCGGAGACGGCCAGGTAGACGCCTTCGGCCAGATCGAAACCGTCGGCGGAGGCGGCTTCCTGGGCGATTTGGCGAAGGCGGACTGAGTAGGCTTCCGTCATGTCGAAGAAGCGGGAACCCGATCCCGGCTGAAAGCCGAAGCGTGGTTCGTTGGGGCCGACGAGGGGGTTGATGCCCATGAGGTTGATGTGGTCGGCGAGGGCGACAAGCTGGCCTACGCGGTAGCCTTCCTTGATGCCTCCGGCGGCATTGGTGAGTATGACGGCGCGGAGGCCGAGGGCTCCGAGAACGCGCATGGGGAAGGTTACCTGGAGGGGGGTATAGCCCTCGTAATAGTGGACCCGGCCCTGCATGACCAAGACAGGAACTTCGGCGAGCAGGCCGGCGACGATGCGGCCGGAGTGGCCGACGACGGTGGATTGGGGGAAGTGGGGAATTTCGGCGTAGGGCACGGTAACTGCTTCAGATACAGCGTTTGCCACCGCTCCGAGGCCGGAGCCGAGAACGATGCCGATGCGGGGCGTGAGAGAGCCGAGCCTGGATTGGAGGAAGGCCGCGGCTTCGGCGACTTGATCGTAATAGGCGATTGGGTGGGTCACTGGGATGAGCCTTCTTTGCGATTCTACAGGCCGCGCATAGGATGGAGGCGAGGGGTCCCATGTGCCGCAATATCAAGATGCTTTTCAACTTCGATCCTCCGGTGACGGAGGAGGAGATTCGGGCTGCGTCGCTGCAGTTTGTGCGCAAAGTGAGCGGCTTCAACAAGCCGTCGAAGGCCAATGAGGCGGCGTTTTTGACTGCCGTGGATGAGGTTGCGAAGGCTTCCGCGCGACTGTTGAGCAGGCTGGAAACGAATGCGCCGCCGAGGAGCCGGGAAGAGGAAGCGGCTAAGGCGAAGGCGCGGAGTGCGGAGAGGTTTGGAGGGCGGGAACAGGGAATAGGGAATAGGGAATAGGGACCAGGGAAGAGGGACTGCGGAGTGAGCGGACGACGGGAAATGGGTAGCTACAGGGTTATGGATGGAAGTGGAAAAGAGTGACTCTGCGGGGTTAGTTATATGGCCAAAGGTTGGTTTGGATGGTCAGCGGTAAATCGATAAAGGTTTGTCCAGATGGGCATGAAAAACCGGATGCGGAACCATACAATTTCCCAAACAATTCGCTGATGTAACCAAAGAATTCCACGTTCAGCAGGTGGATATAACCAAAGAATTGAACCATGCGACGTGGATATAGCGGGGTCGGATGCGGGTTGGGGGGATTTGGGGGAATGCTGGGCGTGATTTAATTTAAGGCCGTTTTTCGGTTCTGGGGTTGGCTCTTGTTCTGGGTTTGGAACCGGTTGTGCTTGGCTTGCTATGGGGCGTTTCGTCGATACGACGAACACAGGGGCGTTTGTCTATCCTAACCCGGGAACAAACGCAAGCACCTGCCGCCTATTCCGCACACTTTGCCTCCGCCCTTCTGGACAAGAAGACCAACTCTATGGAGTTTCCACTAGAATCCATCCCCTTCGATATCGTTCGATGGCAGCACCGTAGTCGCCCTTGCTGGCAAGATCGTCGCCACGAGTGACTTCGTCTTCGGCTTTGGTCAAGCGTTCGCCTTGTTTCCCCGCAGCCAGCGCATCGCTGATTGCTGTCTGGGCTAGTGCTCGGTCCACGAGAGCCAGCGTGTTCTCGGCGCTCAGGAGTTGAGTCTTCAGCGATGGCGCGAGCCGATCGACCCTCTCCAGATCATGCACCGCTCGCCACTCTTCCTCGAAGACCCTGCTGCCCTCTTTCGTGAGATGGTAATCGTCGCTCCACAGAGCGGGGGTCAGGCTGGCATTTACGCGTTCGATTGCTTCGCGAAGCTCGTCATCGACTTCCCGGCGTCCGGTAGGCAAAAGCGCCAGCAGCGCGGCGCCAGCAGCGGTCTTAGTTTGTCTCGAGATTAATTGGACAGTGGGCGCGCTCATGGAGATTGGATTCCCGACCGATGGGGATCGGGAAGGATCGCTTCCGTATGCCGTGAAGACAGGTCCATTTGAACCGAGAGCCGCCGTAAGAAAATAATTGGCAACGGGGGAAAGCGTCGGCAGGGGAACACTCGAACTGTCGAGAATGAAGAGAGTGAATCCGTCGGGAATGCCGTTTGCATTGCCGTTCGAAGTTAGCCCCAGGGTAAAACTCAGGTCGTTCCCCGGCACGAACGCCTCACCGAAAACATTCACGAACGAGGTGTCAGTCATTGTGACGCCGGTTTCCAGAGAGCCGGTTACCCCGCCGAATGAGAAGGGGTTTCCCAGTGCGTTTCCACCGTTAAGGTCAAGGTTGTTGAGCGTCACCGTGTTATTGCTAGCGCCGACCCCGCTTCCGTCGATGAACTCCAGAAAGAGATAGAACGGACCGGCGGGGTGCCCGACCAAAGGCGTTGTGTTGAGATTTACAACATAGGTCAAACTGCCTTGGGCGAAGGCTGAATGGCAAAGAGCCGCCAATGCGAAAGTGAATGCAATGGACCTAAACGATCTAAGCACAATCTTGCTCCTTTCACTCTAGTGGGACGGTTTTCCGCTGAGTACCTTTGTTGAGTAAACCACCGTTCCACTTTCCTCAGTGACCCAAGTGACAGGATATTCGCTGGTTTGGCCGGGCGGGAGGGTTCCAGAGGCGGGTAAGGGCATGTTCAGCAGA
>JBEKZG010000391.1:0-4154 GCA_049510095.1 Occallatibacter sp. | reverse complement strand
AGCCAAAGCTTCGAGGTGATGCGGGTCAGCGAGAGCAGCATCATCGTTCGCAGGATCGATGGCACCAATTTCACAAACGCCCTGGAGAACGACCCCGACCCAGCGAACAAGACCGGCTACTGCTGGTGGCTGTATGCGGGCGATACGCGGACGCATCTTGTGACCCCCAATTGCATGGCCGATCCGGATGCGATCAAGCCGCCGCCGCCGAAGAATGTAACTGCGCCCGTGGCTCCAGCCGCGCCGGCAGTTCCCGCTACGGCAAGCGCGGGTGGTGCGGGCGGCAAGGCAGGGGCGGCGGCCAAGCCCACTCCGGCATCGAAGCAGCCGGCGAAAACCACAGCAGGCAAGACGACCCCGGACCCAGGCGCTCCCTGCGACTCAAAAACTGAGGCTCTGCCGCCGCCGTCGGATTACACGGTGACTGCGTTCAACTGCAAGTTTCCGGACAAGGTGATTCTGGTGGCGCCGAATGGAGCCATGTATCCGCTGGTGATTCCGGCGGCGGCCGGCGCGGGCAGCGCGGCCAAGCCGTCCGCCGCGAAAGCTCCGGTGGCGCTGAAGCAATACGACGCGCCCTGGCTCACCATCGCCGCCAAGGAAATTACTCCCGTTGCGGATTCCACGCTGGAGGACTTGAGCGCGGTGACAGCCGTTCAGGCCAACGGCAAGAAGCTGGTCGCGGTGCTGGTAACACCCAAGCCCGCTGCGGCGGGGGCAGGTGCAGCCAAGTCACCGCCCAAGGCCACCTCCATCGAGGTGGAAATTACCCAGGAGCTGACCGCGAAGCCGGGCGCCGTGGACATTGGGTTCCAGGATGCCAAGGGGAACCTGCTGGGCACGCGCACGCTGCAGATTGCCGCAACGGAAACAACCACGAAAGGAGCTAGTCAATGACCACGAAAGCTGCCGTGCCGAAGAGCGCCCCTCAAGAACCGACACCGGAGATGCTCAAGGATCTGGCGAAAGTCTTCAAGAAACATAACTGGCATGGGAGGCCGGTTGGCTTTGTCCCCACCGGCTCCCCACTGCAGGACCAAGCCGTTGCCGCGAGTTCCAATTCGCCCCAGGGCGGGGTGGTGAGGAATATAAGTGCCGTGGGCGAATGCCCTCCGGGCACCTCGCCGAGAGAGGTCAGCTTTCAGGATGCGGGCGGCAACACGATCACTAAGACCATTTGCGTTTAAGGAACGGCTCCGGGGCGGCGTTGCTTTCGCTAAGAATCTGCCGGGGACGCACCGGCTTGCAGGTGAATTCGGACGTAGCTTCGGGTCCATCGAGAACCTGCCGAGCGCGACCCAGTTTCACGAGGCTGACGACGCTCTCCTGAACCTCCTCTATGGGGAGTCCGGTGACCGTTACGAGGCGCATCTCCGTCATCTCCGCTTGGCACTTCTCGAGAGCGAGAAGTACGAGACGTTCTTTACTGCTAATTTCGATCATGTTGATCCCTTTCAGGATGATCATGCTGATGTAGTTGCACAATCTCTCCAGGGATAAATACCCATACAGGGGGGTGAATTCGGTATTCGGTACGTTTTTTCTTACTCAATCAAGAAAAGTGCTTCCTGAATAATTGTGACAGTAGGGAACCCACGCACACAGCAGCTCAGGCCCGAATTGAGAGCAGATTCCGTATTTGCTTGCAGCTTCAAAGGCACCGATGTGGAAGAACGCACTCACCGTCATTGCTCAGCCAGGGAAGTTGTCCGAAATTGTGGAAGAAGGCTTGGTGAATACCCTGCCCGGGTGTACACAAAGATGCCTGATTTCGACAGTCTTCATGAATCGGCGGAAACGAATGGTCAAGGAAATCGCAACTTCCGCCGAATGTCGTTGTTGGCAGGATTCATCGGATTTCACTGGCACCAAGGACAAAGGAGCTTATCGCGGGCAATCACTCAAGCCTGTTGGAAGTCATTTCGAGGAATGGAGCGATTGACCTCTTCCATGCCATTACGGCAAAGGGGTTATGAGTCGGCTGAGTCGGCTAAATCGGCCCAATCGGCGCTCAATGCTACCAATTTGCTACCAAAAACAACCGAGCGGCGCTCGGGCTGAACCCGTGGGGGGATCAGACATTTCAACGCGGTCGCTCGATATCGACGCTCACAGTCTATCGGCAATCGCTCTCAGCGCTCGCCCAGAATATGCGCAAGTCGCTTCACAGATTCAGAAAGTTCAATCGATTCGAGCCTATCAGAAGCAATTGGGGGCCACCACGGTCGCGGGTTGTTCCGCCATCGCGATCACGCCATCGGACTATAGCCAGGAGTTCGGGGCCAGCACAACTACCTCGGATCTCAAGGCCATGGCGATAGATGCATATGCAAGGGTCGCACACCTTGATCCCTTCGTCCGCTGGACAAGCTATTGGGTGCCCCGCCTGCACGGCATGGAACTCCCTGTCGACATCGTCGGGTTTGATGCGGACGACTCCGTCCGCATGGCGACCGAGCTGTAGCTGAAGTCCTTCACCGTGTGGAGCGATTTGCCACAATCTGGGTCTCAGCGATGCAGACTCGGCGCCGGTTCCGGTCATGAGGGTTCCTGGGCGAGTGGGAGGCTCCATCGGTTTCGCAAAGGTTGATTTCTTCTCCAAGTCGCTGCCCCGCCGATTCACTCCAATCTCACTCCGATAACCCGCGGTATCAGGCTGCCCATGCGAGTTTCCGTTATTTCAGTAGACCTGTATTGCACTACTTAGACTCACATGTTGTTTATTTTCAATCGATTATCGATTTCCCAAGCTGAATGTCGCCGGTTCGATCCCGGTCTCCCGCTCCATAAAATCAACAGCTTACAGCGGCAAATATATACTTGACGAATCATCTCCAAAAGAGTGTGATGGGGGTGTGCTGTGACCCCAGAGGAGTTCAAGCGGAGGAGAGCATTTCGCGAATCCTTAGAGGGGATGGCGTTGAATTTCGATTCCCCTCCTCATTCTCGTGGAATGATTGTTGCCATGCATATCTACGCCGATGAAAGCGGGAAAGCATCAAACAGTCCAACCGTCTCCTGTGCTGGATTCGTCAGCGACGTAGAACAGTGGTGTTCATTTGACCGTCGATGGAAAGAGACAGCGACAAGATGGTGTATCAATTCCATCCATACTGCCGAACTGATGAAGCAAGACTTGATTTACCGAGGCCACGCTTTCACCGACCACCCAGAGAAACCGAAATTGCTGGCAGAGTGTCTGTCGATTGCAAACGAGTCAGCCCCAATTGCCTTTGGTGTGGCAGTGGACTGTAATGCATTTAAGACACTCAACTCAGATAGTCAGAAGAAACTCGGCGGCGATAGCCACATGATGGCCTTTCTTGCCTTCATGCATTTACTTGTCTCCACATTAGATCAAGCGAAGACAGATGGCATCGTACACAGGAAGATATCTTTGGTATTTGACACCAACAACGAGTACAGTTCCCGCTGCCTTGACCTATTCAATCGGCAACGCCAGAACTATCCAGAGTGGCGGCAGTGGCTGAGCAGTATTTGTTTTGGCGACGATGAAGATCACAGTCCGATTCAGGCCGCAGACATACTATCTTGGCTAATAAGTCAGAAGATTAAGGGAGTTCCCCCTGACACTCAATATTTTGTGTCTCCTCAGCAAATTGATGATCTCGCATCTGTCGCCATACATGGTCTTGCTGGAGGTGAAGTGTACTTCGATGCCGATGCACTTCGGGTACTGGATCAAGAGATGAGAAATGGTGCAGCGTTTAAGGAGATTGTGAAGGTGAGGATTGAGAAGCATGAAGCAAAATAGCGAGTATGACACCTTCAACACGGCAATGGCGACGATTCTCCGTGCCGATCCCGTGAAAGTGAAAGCGGAAGTTGATGCCCAGATACAGGCGAGCAAAGCGGAGCGTGAAGCCAGGGGCGAGCGCAAGCGCGGGCGGAAGCCTAAGGTTCAACCTTCCGCTTTGGGCCACGTTTCAAACGCCAAGGATTAGAAATGCGTCGTACCCACCTTGCCGGTAACTTCGGCATAGGTGAGGCGACGGCCAGCGACTTGCGAGAGAAGCAGGGCAACTCGGTCGGCATCGGTCAGAGGGTTGTTCTTGGTAGCACGGTTGTTATAGCGGAATACCTGTT
Organism: Occallatibacter sp.; assembly: GCA_049510095.1. Lineage (GTDB taxonomy): Bacteria > Acidobacteriota > Terriglobia > Terriglobales > Acidobacteriaceae > Telmatobacter. The sequence continues at coordinate 47 of JBEKZG010000391.1, read as the reverse complement.
CGGAGACATAGCGATCAAGATGAAAAGGCTCAACAGCAACGTAGGTG
>JBEKZG010000390.1:0-4223 GCA_049510095.1 Occallatibacter sp. | reverse complement strand
ATCAACAGAGAGAAGACTGTCTTGCCTTCGTTCATCCATCCATCTTGAGAGGTCGAGCAGGAGACAGGTACGCATTTCAAATCGCGGCAAGTATAAAACGCCTATAACGTGATTGTTTTATACCGGTTGCACGATCAGAGCACTGCTTTTACCGGACAGCCGTGCGAAAGTGTATGCAAAAGTGAGGCGATGCGCCAATGGCACTGGCTATAAAAACGAGGTTGTCGTTATAAAGAGCGGTGGATCGCAAAGTGGGCTCACTAAAAAGTGTTGACAATCAATGGTGTACGCTTTTGTTTCGGAGGGCAGTATGGTATCCGCCGAATTGAAGAGAGAAGCTCGGCAAGCGTGGTATGAATACGGGCAGGCAGTGATAAAGGCGTGGCGCTTTCGGGAGGGATCGCCTATCGTGGCAGGCGAATTGGAAGAACTTCTCGCCCACTCCAACGACACAACGGTAAGAGCCTTCGTGGAGTGGGTGAGACAGCAGACAGAGATTGTCCAGTCCATGAAGTTCGTTGGCGAGCGATAAGACCGAATCGGGTTGATTAGGTTTTGCAGCGTGTGCCAGACCAAGCGAAAGGCTCAAATGTCCGACGAACCGACACTGATGATTGCGCGGGAACATCTGCGAACGCTGCGCACCAGGGTGCTAATTAACCTAGACCGCGCTTACCCTTCTACTTTGGAAGATGTGATTATACGTTCGATGGAGTCTGAATCGCTCGGTCTGAGGACCATACGCAGGGAATTGCACTACATGGCCGACAAGGGATTTGTTTCGATTGAAGCAGATGAAAGCGGTTCACTTCATGCGGCCATCACTGGGAAGGGAAGAGATTTGGTGATGGGCGAGTTTGAGGAAATGGGAATCGAGTCGGCTGGGTCATACGGCTACACCGGTAAATAACCCAGCCTCACTTCGCTTCTGTTGATAACTCTGCCGGTAATTGGGGGAATTGGGGGACATGATATGCATTCACAAGATCTGTGGCTCCCCAGGCGAATGCTTTTTACCGGTAGTTAGGCAGCGGTACCGAGTAGAAGGGTTCTAAACTCGCCTTCCAGTCCCGACCATTAGAATCAATCCTTACAAATCTGATTCCGCTCTATCCCCTCAAGTTGCAGGGGATTCTGCGGAATCTCAAAGCAATTTGGATGGCAACCGGCATTGAAGGGAGCGTGACCATGAATGACGAACCGAGGGTGCAGCTTCACCTCACCAGCAGATTCACCCGCGCCGTCGACTACGCCCGTCACCTGCACATCGAACGCCGCAAGGGAACAGACATACCCTACATGGCGCACCTGTTGGGCGTCGCGGCCCTGGTGATGGCTGAATCCGGTCACGCACCCATTCCCGTTACTGAGGATATGGTGATTGCCGCCCTGCTCCATGACACGGTGGAGGATTATGGCGGACTGGTTCGCCTGGAAGACGTGAGGCAGAATTTCGGCCCAAATGTCGCCCGCATGGTCGAAGGACTCACAGACAGCTTTGTTGAGGACGCGGGCAGCAAGGGGCCGTGGCAGGAGCGCAAAGAGGCCTATATCAATCGGCTTCGTACGGAACCGGCTGACGTGCAGCTCATCTCCGCCGCCGACAAGCTCTACAACGCGAAGGCCATCCTGGATGATTACCGCGATATCGGACCCGGGATTTGGAGCCGCTTCAAACGCCGGCGGAATGAGCAACTCTGGTACTTCAATGCACTTTTGGAGGTTTTCAAAGCGGCTGGTGGAGGCCGAACCGTGCAAGAGTTGGAGCGCGTTATTGCCGAGCTCACGGCCAAATCAGCCAACGAATCCGACTAACTGTGCAGGCTGCGAATCCCTCCCGGCCCAGTTACCTTTCGCGAGTCTTTGCTTCCTTTTGCAACTTCAAAGCATCCCGCAACCCGACAAAGGTCCGCATCGAGCAACTTCTGCACCGGACTGGGTATTGAAGCAAAAGCAATCGAAGAAGATCCATTGGCCGCAGTTTTGAGATCCGAACCTTCGTCGACCCACATTGCTCGCACTTCATGTTTTTTAGCAGGACTCCAGATCAGGCACAAACGCCATTTTTCGGCGAGGGGAATCGGCAACGGATGATCTACCCGATCTACGCGTAAATCGATTTCTTAAAGTAGCACGGGACCAAACAGTCCTCGATTAATTTTTGCAGTGGAATACTCGAGCCGCCAAAAACGCAAGTTCCGGTCTATTAGGAAGGAAACAGCGTGCCCTCGTTGTTCGGAATTGCCGCAATCCGGGGCCGCCTTCGCGGAGTGCGCGGTGTCGGGGCCGCCAGCATTGCGGCAATCTCGCGTAACTCGGCACGTGCGTGGCCCACGGCGCTCGCAACTGCATCAAGACACATCGCGGGTTCACCACCCACCAGAGGCAGCCGGGATTGGGATTCGCGCAACGGCTCTTGCTTAGGTCCAACGGGACCGCTTGCGCGCCGGCGGCTTGCCTGCTCCAGCGCCTGCCGCGCTCCAGAAAGCGTGTACCCCTGCCCGTGAACAAGGTCCTTGATCTCAAGCGCCACCTCAACGTCCCGCCGCCGGTAGAGGCGCTGTCCCGTGCCGCTTTTGTTGGGTTTCAGTTGAGGGAACTGCGACTCCCAGAATCGCAGCACATACGTCTCCACCTCGCAAATGCGAGCCACATCGCCAATTTTGAAATAGAGACGGTCTGGGATCGATGGATGGTCGTGGGCGCGCTTCTGTGATAGTTGCGTAGCCATGGGGATAGTAAGAAGGATCACCCAAACCGGCATGAATCCAGACTCTAAACGCAGTATAGGCCACTTTTTGCACTAATTGTGAAGCAAAATCGTTCCGGGAGCCCGTCTTTCCTGGGAAAAACAGCACAAAACCGCCTCAAATCGTTCTTCCGGCAGTCCTTCATCAACTCACAGGCCGCGTCACGGGCTTCCGTGCCGCAGAGCCTTGAGGCGCGGCCCGCAGATACTGCACCGGCCAAATGGCCCCTTCACCCAGCGTCGCGGCGGTGTGCAGCGGCCAGTACGGGTCCCGCAGGAATTCGCGTGCCATCAATATCGGGTCCGCGTCGCCCTCTGCCACAATCGCATTCGCCTGCGCTCCGTCGGTGATCATCCCCACCGCGGCCGTCGCAATCCCCGCCTCTCGACGGATCCTCGCTGCAAATTTCACCTGATAGCCAGGCGCTACCGGGATCTGCGCACCCGGCACCATTCCGCCGGATGAAACATCCACCAAATCCACACCATGTTCGCGAAGCAGCCCCGCCAGGTCGACGGATTCGTCGATAGTCCAGCCCCCTCAACCCAGTCGGTCGCGGAAATCCTCACGAACAGCGGCAAGTGATCAGGCCATTCGCCGCGAACCGCATCCACCACCTCCAGCATCAGCCGCGCCCGATTCAAGAAGCTTCCGCCATATTGATCCGTCCGCTGGTTAGCCAGCGGCGACAGAAACTCATGCAGCAGATATCCGTGCGCCCCATGAATCTCCACAAAGTCGAATGCTGCCGCCAGCGCCCGCCGCGCAGCCTGGCGGAATGCATCCAGAATCCCATCGATTCCCGCCTGATCCAGCGCTCGCGGCACAGCGTATTTGCTTGAAAACGCCACGGCACTCGGCGCAACTGGCTCCCAACCGCCATCTGCGGGCAGCACCAACCGCTCTCCCTCCCACGGCACAGCCATGCTGCCTTTCCGGCCCGCATGAGCCAACTGAATCCCTGCCCGCGCTCCCTGCGAGCGGATGAACGCCGCAATCCGCGCCAGCATCGGAATGTGCTCATCTTTCCAGATGCCTAGATCGCCCGGAGAAATCCGCCCTTCGGGAAGCACCGCGGAGGCCTCCAGTTCCACCAGTCCCGCGCCGCCCACCGCCCGGCTGCCCAGATGCACCAGGTGCCAGTCATTCGCAAACCCTTCTTCCGACGAGTACTCGCACATCGGTGAAACCCCGATGCGATTAGCAAACTCCACCGAACGCAATTGAAAAGGAGAAAACAGAGGATGGCTCATCGGTCCATCAGATGCCGCGCATCGCCAGCGGATGCAACCCAAACCGAACTCGGATCGATCGGTCTCCGCCCTGACGTTCATTCGCTCGGAGGCGTGTAGGACTACCATTGAATCGGAACCCAAGACTCAGGTACCCAAGATGATCGATATTTGCGGCCGGAAGGTAAAGATACAAACGGGATCGAAGTCGCAGACCATCAACATTTGCGGCATCGCCGGC
>JBEKZG010000039.1:0-13403 GCA_049510095.1 Occallatibacter sp. | reverse complement strand
GCCACCCGAAAGAAGGGTGCCGGAAAGGGTGTTTCTTGTGATCAACTGAACCCATTCTGTTGTTCCTCCAGGGTCCGGTACGTTTGTAAGCTGCGCTTGCAAGGAAATGCCTTTTACCAATGGCACGCGGCCGCACCCTGAAGTTGGGTCGGAAAATCCAAAATACAGAAATTGGTAGATTTGATTTTGGCTGCACATTAACGGTGGGGTCACCGACCAAGAAGATGGATCAGGCGTAATCGTGGCTGACGGCCCGCTCACATTGAAGGTTGCCTTCGCCACTTTGCTGCATTGGTTGCCCACGCCAGGGATATTGACGCAGTAGTTGTAGGTTACCGGAATGCCATCCTGCCAATAAACCCAGTATGTGCTCAGGCCGGGGTTTGACAGCGACGTTGGAGGGGGCGGAGGGGCTGAGGCAGTGGTCGGTGAATAGCTGTCGATATTCGTCCCTTCCACAGTCCAGGTAGTTTTCGAAAAGTTGAGGCTGACAGGGAGCGTTGCCAAGGTCTCGAACGTCGGAGTCGTGGAAAGCATGATGTGCTGGCCCACGACGGCTTCAGCCGGTGGTGGAACGGGTATGGTTCCGTCGGTTACGCCAATGGTCGATCCATAGCACTTCATGCCGGTTCCACTGCATTGGATTTGGGGATTGCCCAATACAGCCGCCATTGCCATTGCGGTGCCCGTGCTGAGGGCGGTGCTTGCCGTTATGGCAGCGGTCTCTGTTGGATCGGCGGCTGGGGGCGCTACGCCGAAAAGGGTGATATGCGTCTTGTTTTCGACTGTAACGCTGGAAATCGGGACGGGGCTCCGTCGGCGGCGGTGATGGTTACCAGGGAGACGGGACAACCTGTCTTGCTTGAGTCGGCTGTTGTGGTGAAGCCGGTTCCAACGATTTTGACGTTGTCGTAGGATTTCCCGGCGAACCATGTGCTGGGCGTTATGGAAGTGATGACCGGGTCGGGGCAAACCGGTACCGCGAACCAAGAATACGCCTCGTCGTATGGATCACTGTCAGCACAGGCGCTTGAACTGGCGCTGGCTGTTTGCCGAAAGCTGGCTGTTTTCCGAACCACGTGGGCTGCCCAGTAATCCGCCGAGACGCAGGCCGTTTGGGCGGTGCCGCTGGCTGGGAGCGTCACGGTGGCCGTGATTTCCGTTGCGCTTTGGGACAAAATGGAAAGGGCTACGGTCTCGCCATTCGTAAGGTATGCACCGAAGTTGAACTCGTTGCAATTCGAGGGATTACCGGGACCAAGGAGCCCGGTTCCGGTGATGACGACGTTGCTGTAGGTCTGGCCCGCTACCCAGGGGGTAGGCGTAACCGAGGAAATGCTCAGACCGGGGCAGGTCTGTTGCGCGTGGCACATCGCTGGGATGAACAGTGGCAGAAGAATGACGGAGTAAAGGAATGGCTTTGCAATCAGCCCGAAACTACCCAAGATCTTGCGCATGGGCGCGGTCCTTTCAAATCTGGGAACTGACGATGACGATAATAGTAACAGTGACTTTCTGGCGGCATAGTTACTAAAGGCCCCACTCCACGCGCGGGAAGGCAGGTGGCCACCAGCCCACCGGCCTATTGGTCGCACGTTGCAGGCTCGGGCACGACAATGGTGAGTGTATTGGACTGAACTGTGACGCTTTTCTCGGGATGCTCCGGATCGCTTTCTCGGCTTACGGTGATCTCATAGGTTCCCGGCTTGCAGAGTGGATAATCTACGGCAAAAGGCAGATAGCGTGTCCCTGACTCACCGGGATTGATGGTTGAGGCGAAAAGCGGAACCATACACGGCTGTAGCTTTGAATCCGCTTCTCTCTTTTTGCGTGCGGCTAGGTCCTTCTCCTCCAGCGGAAGGCCGTTATACACGACTGAGATTTGAAATAGGCCCTGGTCCTCCGGGCAGCCTGCTTCCTGGATTGGTTCATTGGACGTGTTTGTCTCTTGTACGCGAATCTTTCGGAATTCCGGCTGCCCCGGCAGTGCTGAGTGAGAACCTCCTGGCTGGAAGACAGAGATTCTCAAGGAGAACTTCGGCTGCGGCTTATTTGGCGTCTGAGCGCTGAGGAGAACTGTTGGCATTGCCAACAGCAATGCAAGCGAATGGATGGCTAGCGTTCTCATTTTCATTTGTCCTTCTCCTGTTCCTCTTCAGCCTGGACTGCCAAGCCTGCTGCGGGCTGTGTGTTGGATAAGATTGTTGTCCAGGTTGGCAAGCCCGGTGCGGGCCCTGTGGCATCGTTGCTCGCCCAAGACGTGGTTGTCGCCCCAGGGCATCTGGCTACGATGAATCCGCACCCGGTGAGAACCCACCCAGCTGCCCGGCCTAAATTCTTAGCTTTTCCGTTGATTCTCCAATTGACATAACCGACCGGAACAGCAATAAATGAGGCGTCAGCGTTCGATTGCCACATTAGAAACATGTTGGCATTGAAGTCTTCGGATTGGGTACGGTAGTTCTGCAGTCCCACATCTGGAGCGTCGAACGATTCCACACCCCCAAATGCTGTTCCTCTGTAGGGATCCCAATTATCCAGCCCGGGGCCAAGCGCGTACCGACTTGGTGGTCGAGTGGAAGTGAGTACGACTGAGTTAACGATTTGGATCCAGAAGAAACTTCCTCCATCATCGTCGTTGATATTTCCCTGGAAGGCAATTCCTGGTATTGCGGGTGTGACCCCTGGGCAGGGCGGGCTATTTCGGTGCGTCGGGCTCCGGTTCGAGATCCTCAGGCTTCACAACGAAGGTGAGGGTGTTGGATTTGACCGTTACGCTCTTTTCCGGATTCCATGGATAAGTTTCTCGCGACACGGTGAATTCATATGTTCCGGGTTTAGTTGTGTCGTAGTAGAGATTGTCCTCCTGTTGCTCTCCTGGATTAACAACCCGCGATGCAAAACTCCCGGAGCATCGCCCGGCCTGCCGGAATTTCTTGAACTGTTTCTGGGCGTCAGTCTCTTCTACAGGGATCCCATTGTACGTAACGGCGAGGTCGTACATACCCCGAAAAGCTAAGCACCAGCTATTATTGATCGCTTCTTTTGATGTGTTGGTCAGTGTCACTAGCAGCACCTGCGTGTTCTTCGAGAACTCGCCGCCGTGGCGTCCCAAAGAAAGGGTCAGTGTAAAACCCGGCTCTGGCTTGTTGGGAGTCTGAGCGCGGGATCCCATGGCCAGCATTACGAACGCAGTTAATGCAAGAAAAGATGCCAGCTTTCTCATTATTGATCCTCCTCTTCACGGTCCGTCGGAACCGGTTTGACGTCATTTTCAGTCTGGTCTACGCCTTGCGTATTCTGCACGACAGTCGTCCAATGTGGCATTCCGTGGTACGTCACGCTGTTGTCTGAGCTCGTTGCGAAAGCCGCAGTCCCGGTTGATCCGGGAGACATCCGCCATGGCCAAGGGGACGGACGGCTTGGTTCATAAACCGCGGTTCCAGAGATAGTCCATTTCACATATCCGAGCGGAACAGGGATCGATGCGGGATCAACTTTGGAAGTCCAAAGCAAATACATCTTGGCCGTAAAATCCTCGGTCTCTTTAGTGTATGGAGAAATCAACTCACTGGCCGGCGAGTCGTGTGCCACACCTGGGACCTTAGCGTTAGTTGGGGGATAGGGGTAGACATTGTCCAGTCCCGGCCCTTCAGTGTACGGGGGACTGGGTCCGCTTGGCGTGACGCCAGAGAAAACGACAGAGCTGATTACTTGAACCCAACTGACATTTCCGCCGCTATCCGGCTCATTTGAAAGCGAGGCCGTAAAGTTGATGCCCGTCGTTGAAGGAAACGAAAGAAGGCACGTCAAGGATCCAAGGTTCCTCCAGCCGAAGACCATGTCGTATATCTGCGCCTTAGTGTCGCAATCATAGAGCGGCCGCACATTCCAGGTTTGCGGCGTCGGGCTCATGGTGTAGACAATGTTGCCCGTTGGACCGCTCACTTTGAAGGTCGCCGTCGCTGTTGGGCTGCACTGCTTACCGACGCTGGGAATGTTTACGCAGTACTTGTATGTGACTGGGATGGGGTCCTTTGGATAGATCCAATAGGTATTCAATGCTGCGCTTTTCAGATCAGTTGGCGTGACCGTAGCAGAGGAGGAATCTGCCGCTAGAGTATACCCACCGATGTTTGTTCCTTCAATAGTCCAGGTGGTGCTTGTTGCCGTGATGCCGGCCGGCAGCGGCGGAGTGGTCAACTGAATCGGCTGGCCTACGACGACGCTTTGGACTGGCGGATCGGAGCCGTCTGTGGTGCTGATGACAGGCTGGGTGCAGTTCATGGTGGCGAGACCGCAGGTAATTTGATTGCCGAGAATCTGCGGTTGTGTCGCCAAGGTGGAGGAATTGGCAGTATTGGGTGCTGTGCCCACGGTAATGGTGGCCGTCTCGGTTGGATCGGCGGCTGGTGGCGCTACGCCGGAAAGGGTGATCTGCTTGTCGGTGTCGACGCTCACGTTGGAGATTGGGACTGGGCTTCCGTCCGCGGCGGCGATGGTGATCGTGGTGACGGGACAACCTGTCTTGTTTGAGTCGGCCGTTGTGGTGAAGTTCGTTCCAGTGATTTTGACGTCGTAGGATTTTCCTGCGAACCAGATGTCGGGCTTTACGGCGGTAATGGTCGGGGTGGGGCAGCCGGGGTACCGCGCGGAGCTTGTGGCGAATTGCGACCAAGGGTTTTGGCAGCTCCCGGGGAGAAAAACGGTGCTCCAGGGCAGAATTTGATTCACGCCGCTGCCCGTTACCTCCGTAGTGATACTGGATGTTTGGGTTGTATATGCTGGGACCTGCGTCAATGGAAGGAACCAAAAACCCTCCGGGTCCGGAAATTCATATTCAAACAATCCGGTAGGGATAGCGTTGAGAATGACTCCGTGGGTGGAGTTTATGGTTTAGGTAACCCCGTTCTGAATCGGAAGGTCGTAAGAACATGATGACGTAGGGGTGCCAAGCCCGCCCTCACACGCGCTGGTGGGCGGGTTAACGAAAGCACAGGCCGGAAAGGAAATATAAGCTCCAGTCGACGTGGTTACCGAGCAGCGAACTACCATATCCTCGTAATCGGTCGCTGCCGGAGATGTTTGTCCTGTGGTGGGGCTGATGGCCGAAGTGCTGCAAGAGGCAGTCGCATGATGGGCATCCGAGCCAGCTGTGAATCCGGAGGACACCCAAATCTGGGCGCTTGCAGCATTGGGCAAAGTGAGAAGAATAACTGAGAAGGCAACAAGAATAAGCTTGGCGGCTTGGAGGACCGGCGGCACTGTCGCAAATTCTCCGGGGTATCCCAACAACTTGCGCAAGGGAGCTTTCCTTTCACGAAGCAGGGTTGGAGCCGATTGTAAGCCAATCGTTTGCGATCGATAGTTACGAAGGTCCAGTCCCACGCCCCCAACCTTCGCGCCTTCAGCGCAGTTATTACGGGAGCCATTAATACCTTAAGAGGTAATAGGGGTGGTCACCCGGCCGGTGGCCCGCATGTCCGCAACCAAGCCAATCCGGCGCAAGCACACCCAATCCGCGACGACGCCCAATCTTTCCCCAAAGTTTGCATCTTATATTCGCGCAAACGCGCACAATCGATTCATGCCCATCAAATCACCACAAATCCCTCAATCCCTTCAACTCGCCTGGGATGTCCCCGGTCCATGCCCTCCCAAAATAGGTACCCCACCCCCCCCTCTTTTTTCCTCAAGTGCTTGAAAGAAAACATGTTACGTAAAATGGAAGATTGCAACCAATAGAAAATAAACAACTTAGAAATACAAGCAAAAATTACACACCTCCGAAACAAAAGACTTACGATTAGCACTCGGTCGGGGAGTAAAGGGGGGACATGATACATATTCACAGCAATTCTAGCTGCTCAGCGGCGGGGACTTCGGCTGCCGGTTTGCGGCCTGGGGCGCGGCGTGCGATCTTGCGCCCCAGCAGTTTCTCCAGGCCGGAGACGAACTCGGGCGCCGAGCGGACGTCCGGTGGCTTCGGCAGGGCGCGGTTCGCTGAAGTCGTTTTTAGCGTCCGCTTGCAGCAGCTCTTTCAAGTGCGGAATCCTATCCAGGACCGGGCGCACCGTGACGAGCGTGTCGTCTACCCCGGAAAGGTGGGCTTGGACGCGGGACCACTTCCAGTCTTCCGGCCGCGCGACCAGTCCGGTGCGCGCCCGCTTCTTTCAGGACCTGCACACCATCGCGGCCTACGTCCTGTTCCCCTCATGGCATAGCTTCATGATTACGGTTGTCACAGGGAAAGCACCGTCCATTTAGAACTGCTGCACCAAAGGCCCGATAATTGACTGGAAGGCCGGTTTCCAGTAGACTAAGAAATTGCGAGGGATGCGGCTTGGCTTGCATTCTGGCCCGCATCATCTTCTGCAAGGTTAAGGAACAACAATGGCAAATCATGTATCGTCGCTGAAACGCGCCCGCCAGACTGTCACTCGCACCGAAGTGAACCGCGCCAACCGCAGCCGCGTGCGCACCAGCCTGCGGGCTCTGCGTGAGGCGCTCGCCAAGGGCGACGTCGCAGCCGCTCAGGCGCAGTATCGCACAACCGTCTCCACCCTCGACAAGAGCGTGCAGAAGGGCATTCTCCACGACAACACCGTCTCCCGCTACAAGAGCCGCCTCAACGCGCGCCTCAAGGCCCTGGTTCTGGCCAAGGCGTAAAAGCAGGGAATAGGGATTAGGAAATCAAGAACTGAACGGCTGGGAGCGATCCTGGCCGTTTCTGTTTTGGCGTAAGAGACTGCTTATTTCAAAGCAGCTCAAAGATCCCAGCCGCGCCCATTCCGCCGCCCACGCACATCGTCACCATCCCGTAGCGAACTTGCCGCCGCCGCATCTCGTGCAGCAGCGTGGCCGTCAATTTGGCGCCCGTACACCCCAGTGGATGCCCAAGCGCAATGGCGCCGCCATTCACATTGACCCGCCCCGGATCGATCTCGAATCCGTTGCGGCCCAATTCCCGCAACACAGCAAGCACCTGCGCGGCAAAAGCTTCATTCAGTTCGATCAGGCCGATTTGGTCAATGCTCAATCCGGCGCGCTTCAAAGCCTTAGGAATGGCAGTGACAGGCCCCATGCCCATCTCCTCTGGCAGGCAGCCGGTAGCAGCGTAGGCCACCACGCGGCCAAGAGGCTCAATGCCCAATTCCCGCGCGCGCGCCAAATCCATCAGCACGGTCGCAGCGGCTCCGTCCGACGTCTGCGAGGAGTTGCCGGCGGTCACACTTCCCTGCACCGCGAAGGCCGGCTTGAGTTTGCCCAGCGCTTCCGCGGAAGTGTCCGCCCGCGGTCCTTCATCGGCGCAGATAACCGATTCCGTTATAACCGGCTTCCCCGCCTTCACGCCGGGCACGGCGGTAGTGATCTTAACGGGAATTAGTTCATCGGCGAATCGTTCGTAGGCCTGCGCCGCCAGCGCCTTCTGATGGCTACGGAGCGCAAAGGCGTCCTGGTCCTCGCGAGAAACGTTATAGTGGCGGGCGACGCGCTCAGCCGTCAGTCCCATGGTCAGCAGCGACGCGGGATAATGCTCAGCCATGTAGGGGTTGGGGCTGGGCTTCAGCCCTCCAAAAGGAAGCAGGCTCATGGTTTCCGCGCCGCCGGCAATCACCACGCGATCACCGCCTGAACGGATGCGCAAATCGGCCAGGGCGATCGCCTCCAGCCCTGACGAGCAAAGCCGGTTAACGGTAACTCCGGGGACATCGACGGGCAACCCCGCGCGCAGGGCGGCCCAGCGCGCAATATCCCATCCCTGCTCGCCTTCCGGTTGTGCGCAGCCCAGAATCACATCGTCGACTTCGGTCTTGTCCAGGGCAGCAACCTTGCCCAAAGCCCCGTTCAATGCAATCGCCGCCAGATCGTCCGGACGGGTGGTCGAGAGAGCGCCTTTGGGAGCGCGGCCAACAGGAGTACGTACGGCGCTTACGAGAACGGCTTCCGGCATGAGTGTTGCTCCTCGGGGAAACAGGCCTTGGGAAAAGGGGCTCTGGGGAAACAGGGGAATCTCGCGCGGCCCATTGGTTATGGATGCTCGACCGGAACTTATTGCCTCATCCCCTTATTCCGGCATCTCCAGCAGAGTCCATGAATTCTTCACGTAGAAATGGTAGACGGTTCGATGATCCACAACCGAATCGGCCACCGCGTCATGGTCCACCCATGCCGGTCTACGCTCCAGTCCGGTCTGGGCCTGGTGGATCTGCTCCGGCGATGCGGGATCGATGCCCCAATTGAAACCGAGAACATTACCGGACCCGTGAGCTTGCAAACGCTGGGTCTCCAGGGCCGAAGCCAGCACAATTGGGTGCGCCGGCGCGCTCGAGAAAAAGACCAGCAGCGAAACCGTTCCTTCCACTGAACAAAGCACCGCCCAGTCCAAAGAACCGGCGCGCTCAAGCCGGGCATGGACCACGTTTTCCGGCCGGTGCGCTTCGTAGGTCTGGGGAATCAGGCAGCTCCGCTCAGCCAGCGTTGCCTGTACTTCAGCGGGAAGATCGGGAAACGAGCTGACCGGCAAATGGCGAATCAAGTAAGGAGTCGGTTGGCCCGCGACAACAATCTGCCCTGATTCATTCAATTGGGAGGAATGCTGGCTAGCTGTCTGAGCAGGATCCAGTTTGGCCGTGAGACCCACGCCAACGATCCCTGCAAGTACGACCTTTGACCAGCTTTCCATGACACCTACTTCAGGGTTAGACCGAGTTGGACTGCGATTGCAGCCTCTACTCGCGCCATATCCGCCGCCCCGAGTTCCCCCAACTTAGCGCCAAAACGGAGTTTGCTCGCTGTTGCCAACTGGGAGGCCATCGCCTTGCGCTTCTGGCCTTTGACTTCGATGAGCGCTTCACCTGGATAAAGACGTTGCGTATTCGAGGTGATAGGTACTACTTGCACCCTATTCAAGGTCAGATTGGCTGCATTGTTTGACAGAACGATTGCTGGACGCGTCTTCTGAATCTCCCCACCCACGCTTGGGTCGAAGGCGACCCAGTAAATCTCGCCACGGTCAATAGGCATCGCCGATTAGTCCTTCCGTCCACTCTCCGGCTTCTGCCTCTTGTTCCTGATCGGCAGCCATTTGGCGGTAGCCTTCCAAAAGCGATTCCGCTTCTTTCCGCTTCAGCTCCTTAGCTTTTTCAAGAACAGCCTCCTCAATTTCGTACGGCAAGATGAACCATACCGGATGAGCGGTTGCGGTAGGCACTCCCATTTTGCTTTCTCTCTCATCCCCGTTCCAGCGAATCCCAATCCGAGGTTCGCCAGCGTAGTGCAGTCTAGCCACCGACCAGCTGTAATCCCTTGGCCCAGTATCAAAAATCACATCAAGGGAATCCTTATCAACTTTGGTCTTGGGGGAAATCACGGTTTTAGGGTCGATATACATGGTTAAGGCGCCTCCACAGAAATATTCCCATACGTACGTATGTATGTCAATTCCGCAGCGGCTTTCCCGTCTTCAAAGTATGGGCGATGCGCTCCTGTGTCTTGCGCTCGCCGCAAAGCGAAAGAAAGGCCTCGCGTTCCAAGTCAAGCAGGTACTGCTCGCTGATGGGTGTACCCGCAGTCACACGGCCACCCGCCAGAATGTATGCGGCCCAGCGCGCCACCTTCTGGTCGTGTGCTGAGGCATACCCGGCTTCGGCCATCAAATAGACACCGGTCTCCAGCACCGCCAGCGCCGCCGTGCCGGGAGCGGGAATTTGCGTGCGCGGCTGGGGTGCGGCGTAGCCCGCCTCGGCAAGCGCGGCAGCCTGCGCCTTGGCATCCAGAAGCTGGCGCTCGCGGTTCATGGTGACACGGTCCGCGGGCGCAAGCATGCCCAAAGGCCGGGCCTCTGCGGCGGAAGTCGAGGTCTTCGCCATGGCGATGGTTTCAAACACGCGCTTGAGTGCGGTAGCCATCTCAGCGGATTGAGCGAAGCGCGAAGGTGGATCTTTAGGGTCTGGCGGCGCAAGAGAGATCGCTGAGTCTACCGCGCGCAACAACATCTCTTTAGTCCCGCCGCCGGCCGGGATCAGTCCGACTCCCGCTTCCACCAGCCCGATGTACGTTTCCGAATGAGGTTGGCGGCGCACAGCGTGCAGGCAGATTTCCGCCCCGCCCCCAAGAGCCAGGCCAAACGGCGCGGCCACCACCGGACGGGGACAAAACTTGATAGCCGCCGTCATCTGCTGAAAGCCGTGAATCACCTGGGCCAGCTCCTCCCACTCCCCTTCCTGCGCGGCCAGCAGCAGCTGCATCAGGTTGGCGCCCACTGAGAAATTCTCGCGGTCGCTCGCAATCACGAAACCCGCAAAATCCCGAACCGCATCCGAAGACGGGTTCAGCACCGAAGAGATCAGCGACAGCACATCGCCGCCAATGGCGTTTTTCAGCGAATGCAATTCGATGCATGCAATGTTGTCACCCAGGTCGATGAGGGATGCTCCAGCATTCGCTCGAATCACTCCGTTGCTCCGGCGGAAATCAGCAACCCGGGCGTGGCCGGGAAGGGGTTGGATCGGCTCCCAATGATCCGTCAGGGGATTGAAGCACTGCGGGCCGACCGGCCGATACCAGGAAATGGAGCGCGGCTCGCCCTCGAGAAGTTTGAGAACCGCGTCGCTCACGGGAAGCTGAAGCGCCTTCATCCGGGCCACCGTCGACTCGACTCCGGCTGCATCCCACATTTCAAAGGGACCAAGCTCCCAGTTAAAGCCTGCGCGCATAGCCTCATCAATGGAAGGCGCGTCAGCAGCCACTTCGCCAATCCGCTCGGCAGCAAAGTTCCATAGCGAAGCCAGAAACGGCCAAAGGAAGGCCGCGGCCTTGTCCTTTGCGGGATCGTTGGCTAACAGAAGAGGCAGGCGCTCCTTCACTGTGGCGGCGTTCTTGGCCATCTCCAACGCCGGAAGAGCGGGCTTGGCCGTCGGGCGATACTCAAAGGTCGCCAGATCAAGCACCAGTCGTTCGTCTTTCCCGCCTGCGCCGCGAATCTTCTTGTAGAAACCCTTTCCCGCTTTGTCTCCAATCCAGCCGCGCTTCACAATCTCGTCCAGAACAGGAGTAAAGCCTCCCTGCGCAACGCCCTCCGGAAAGTTCGCCGCAACGTGAGCCAGAATGTCGATGCCCACCAGGTCAGCCAGGCGGAAGGTGCCGGTGCGCGGCCACCCAATCACTGGGCCCGTAAGCGCATCCACTTCTTCGATGGTCAGCCCTTGTTCAAGCATCAGCTTGGCCGCGTTGAACATCACCGAAACGCCGATCCGGTTAGCGATAAAGTTCGGCGTGTCGTTGGCGCGCACCACCTGTTTGCCCAGAATCCGGTCGGCAAAAGCGGAGAAAGCAGCAACCACGGCTGGATCCGTCTCTCCGGCCGGAATCACCTCGAGCAGCCGCATATAGCGCGGCGGATTGAAAAAATGCGTCCCAAAGAAACGTCCGCGATGCGACGGGAGACCGGCGGCGATCTGGTTTACCGGCAGGCCTGAGGTGTTCGTTGTCAGCACAGCGTGGGGAGCCAGATGCGGCGTCACGCGCGCAAGCAGCGCTGTCTTAATGGCCAGATTCTCGGCAACCGCCTCGATCACCCAATCGCATTGGGCTAGCTTGGGCAGGTCGTCCTCAAAGTTGCCGGGCGTAATCAAAGCGGCATAAGACGAATCGAAATAGGCCGCGGGTTTTGCCTTGCCCAAGCCTTCAAGTGCCGCCAGCGCCAGGCGGTTTCTCGCGCCTTCACCGGCCGAAACCCCAACTGGGACCATATCCAATAGCAGTGTAGGAATCCCTGCATTCGCCAGGTGCGCGGCAATCCGGGAACCCATCGTCCCCGCGCCGAGTACAGCCGCGCGGCGAACCAGTAACGGCAAGGCCATCGTGGGCATCGGCTGGGCGGGAGTTGCAACCGGGGACAAAACGCTCATGCGGGCTCTCCCTCAGGCGGATTGGAGCCGGCTCGCCGTCCAACCCAGAGGAACGCTGGCAGCATACGGAAGTGAGCGGCGCGGGGTCAAGGAGCCCAGACTCCAATGCGACCTCGCTAATATCAGAGCCTTTTGCGGAAGTGCTCGAAAACTACATACCCAATCACTCCGGAGATCAGGGCGATAGCCAGGTTCATGCCGGTGAAGATGTCGCGCAAGGCGTAAGCAAAGGTCTTTCCGCGCCCATTGGAGACAGTAAATTCTCCCATGAGCAAATTTGAATAAAACAGAAAAATAATGAACGCAATCTCAACGACGGCTCGGATGACAGCGACTCCGCGTCGGCGTTTTGTGGCGGAAGATTGCATGGAATGTCCATCCTATCAAGAATCGAACACGCCCCGGACTCCAGTTCTCCCAGACGCCGGGGCAATCGCATGAACGGCCGAGGACAGGAGGTTGACTGATAGAACGGCTTCGGCGGGCTCTGAAACTGCTGCTTTTCCGCTCAAAGCCCTTGATTCCCGACGGAGTGCTGATCGTAAGTCCTTTGTTTCGGTGGGGTGTAATTTTTGCTTGTATTTTTAAGTTGTTTGTTTTCTATCTGTTACAATATTCCATTTTACGTAACCTATTTACTTTCAAATACTTGGCGAAAAAATAAGGGGGGGGTGGGGGTACCTGTTTTTGGGGGGTACGGACCGGGCACATCGCTGGCGAGTTGAAGGGATTGAGGGATATCAAGTGTTTGGATAGGCATGAATCGATTGTGCGCGTTTCCGCGAATTAAACTGCAGACTCCGGGTAAAGATTGGGGCATCCGCCGGGATTGGCTGTGCTTGCACCATGCTTGCAACGGGGCCTGTTTTCGCTTCGTGGGGACAGTTCTATCCGCAAGCTTCTTCATGCGATAGCCCTGCCCAGACGCCCGTCGCTCGCCAAATCGTTGGTACCTGCGGCGTACACATCGCCGTAGTCCGAGTGCGGGCCAGGAGGCCCACACGACAGCCGACCTGGAGGTCGGCGCTACATATTTACGGATAAGTTCTTAATACCCGTTGAACTCTGAATCGAAAGTCGAGGCAGGTCCAGTCGCAAATCTTCCTCCTGCCATTTCAAGAACTCCCGATAGTAGATCCACTTAACCGGCTCGCAAAGTGAGGAGCGTGATCTCCGGCGGACAAAAGAGCCTGAACGGCAATCCCACAGTGCCGATTCCTCTATTGACATAAAGCTGCAAGCCCGCAAGCCCAAACCATCCCTCGACATACTTCTTGCCCAGATCGGGCAGCTCCAACGCGCCCAGCAGAGGCAGGCAAACCTGGCCCCCATGTGTGTGTCCGCTCAGCACCAGGCTGATTGCCTTGCCCACCGGATTCGCCAACAGCGTGTCCACATAGTCAGGGGCGTGGCACATCAGAATCACCGGTTCATTCGGCTGGTTGCGGATCGAAGCGGGAATCGCGAGCTCCGGGTTTGGATTACCCATGA
>JBEKZG010000389.1:0-4234 GCA_049510095.1 Occallatibacter sp. | reverse complement strand
CGAAACCGAAGAAATCCTCCGCCTGCTGGCCACCTTGAAGCGCAAAGGCGACGCCCTCATCAGCTTCTGCTGCAACCTTGCCTCTACGCTCGCCCAGTCTAGTGACGTAGCCCTCGACTGCGGCGTCGAGCGCGAAGCCTGCGGCCTGAATCTCGCGCCCACAGCCTCCACCACGGCCATGCTGGCCCTCGGCGATGCGCTGGCCATCGCCGTCAGTCTCCGCAAGGGCTTCCGCGCTGAAGACTTTGCCGACCTCCATCCCGGCGGCAAGCTCGGCAAACAGCTAGCCAAGGTCCGCGACCTCATGCACACCGGCGACGCCATCCCTGTCGTCGCGCCCGCCACCCCCATGTCCGACGTCATCTACGAAATGTCTTCCAAGAAACTCGGCATCACCACTGTCCAGGAGCAAGGCCGCCTCCGCGGCGTCATCAGCGACGGCGATTTGCGAAGATTGCTCGAGCGCGAAGGCGGCGCTGCCCTCAGCCGCGCCGCCGGCGAAGCCATGAACCCCCATCCGCGCACCATCGCCGCATACGAGCTAGGCGCAACCGCGCTCACCATCCTTGAGGAGCGCAAAATCACCTCGCTCATTGTCGTCGACGCCAACCAGACCGTCGAAGGCGTCCTTCACCTCCACGATCTCTGGGGCGTAGAACTCATTTGAATTCGACCTGATCTGAATTCGAGAAAGGATCCGCAACGATGCCTTCCCCTCGCACAGCCCTCATCACCGGCGCATCCAGCGGCTTCGGCCTCCTGACCGCAGTCACACTGGCAAGCCGCGGTTGGCAGGTTCTGGCCACCATGCGCGATCTCAACCGGCGCGAAAAGCTGGAAGCAGCAGCAAAGAACGCGGGAGTCCTGGACCGGATCCAATTTCATTCCCTCGACGTGACCAATGCGAAGCAGATTGCCGAACTTGCCGCGATGGTCGCTGAACGCCCGGACCCACTCAACGCGCTCGTCAACAACGCCGGCTTCGCCATGGCGGGATTCGCCGACGATGTCACCGACACTGAATTGCGTCTTCAATTCGAGACTAATTTTTTCGGCGCGGCAGCGGTCACGCGCGCATTCCTGCCGCAGTTTCGCCGTCAGCGCTCAGGGCACATCGTCATGGTCTCGTCTATAGCCGGCCGGTCTGGCTTTGCGGGCGTCGGCAGCTACGTCGCGTCCAAATTCGCGTTGGAGGGCTGGTCTGAGTCGCTTCGTTTCGAATTCAAGCCGCTCGGTATTAAGGTAGTACTCGTCGAACCTGGCTCCTTTGAGACGGACATCTGGACGCGCAACGGCACCACCTCCGCACGCACGCAAGACGCCGAGTCACCCAACGCGACCCGCATAGCCAAGTGGCGGAAAGGTTTTGAATCAAGCGGCCCGCGGCCCAATCCGCAAATAGTCGCCGACGGCATCGCCGCCATTCTCGACAATCCCAAACCAAAGCTGAGACATGTCATCGGCAAGGATGCAAAGATGGCCCTTCTCATGCGTAAGCTGCTCCCGTTCAGTCTCTATGAACGGCTTCTTACCAGCCGTTCGGAGTGACGACGATCCCGCGGACCGTGCAACTCGAAAAGCGGTCGAAGGCATCCTTCACCTCCACGATCTCCAGGGCGTAAAGTTGATCTGAACTGAACAGCACCCAATATCAGGCCTGGTTGACACTGGCAGGTTTCGGTCCTACGCTAGAGCTATGCAAGTTGAGTTGACACCGGAACAGAATTCCTTCATCGATCTGGGAATCCAGGAAGGGCGCTTCCGTGATTCCGAAGAAGCTGTACGGCATGCTCTCGCACTTTGGGAAAAGCGGGAACGCGCTCGCGTCGAAGTGCTGGCCTCACTCGACCTGGCCGAGCAATCCCTCGATGCCGGCGCGGGTGATACATACACTATCGAGACCCTCCATGAGCTTGCGGAGTCCGTCAGAGATCGCGGTTTAGCCAGACTCGCTGGTCAATGATGCGCATCCGTTTGGCTCCGCAGGCCAGAGCCGACTTGGAGGCAATCTGGTTTTATATAACGCAGGAGA
This sequence comes from Occallatibacter sp., assembly GCA_049510095.1. GTDB lineage: Bacteria > Acidobacteriota > Terriglobia > Terriglobales > Acidobacteriaceae > Telmatobacter. Next base: position 2,202 of record JBEKZG010000389.1, on the reverse strand, counting down.
GTGGCAGCACCGACTACGCAACCCGAGCGGTCGCCTCAATTTCAGATAAATTTGCACTCTTCGCTAAGTTCCCCCACATCGGCAAGAGTCTCGAATCGGAGTTGCGTCCCAACGTCCGCACTTTCCCGGTTACCAACTAAGTGATCTTCTATAGCGTCAGGCCTGGGGAAATCCGCATTCTTCGGATCATTCACGCCAGCCGCGACGCTCAACTCGTCTTCACATACGAGTAGCGGTGCCACTTCCCTCCTGTCGCGTTGGAAGCAATTGCCATTTGCCTGATCCTGCGGGGCGTCCAGCCGATCTGAAAACAGCCATCAGGCGGACTAGGGCAATCCGCGCTATCATCAAGTGCAGGAGTCCGCACAATGACCACCCGAATCGTGCGCCTAGGAAATACTCTCACCGTCGAAATCCCCGAGGAGCTTGTCGCGCAGGCTGCGCTGCCCGTCGGCGAGCCGGTCGAGTGGGTGCTTCACGGCAATGGCAGCATTGCTCTCGTGAAGCAATCGAATTCTCCCGCGAAGCCGAGGAAGCGAATGACGCTTGAGGAGCTTCTCGAGGGGATTCCAGAAGGCGCGGATATGGAAGAGATTGACTGGGGCCCTCCTCGCGGGGCCGAGGTTTGGTAGGCTCATACGTTCCGGATGCGGGTGACTTGATCTGGCTGGACTTCGATCCTCAGGCAGGCCGTGAACAGGCGGGTCGAAGACCCGCATTGGTGCTTTCCGCATGGCAGTTCAATAGAAGAGCCTCTCTGGCTTTTGTTTGTCCAGTCACGAGCAAGATCAAGGGCTATTCTTCAGAGGTTCTCCTGCCGCCGGGATTAGCAGTCTCCGGGGCGGTCCTTTGTTCTCATTTGCGCAGTGTGGATTGGAAGGTCCGCAACCCCTTGTTGATCGGAAAAGCTCCCGACGATGTTCTGCTTGCAGTTCGCGAGGTTGTTGCTTCCATCGCGGGGATTGCACCATAAGAACTCCATACCGCCCCACTCCCCAACATTTAGAATGGTTGTTGCTGTCATCTGTTGTTTCGTTCGCCCCGGCGAACGGGAAAGTTCGCGCGTTTTCCCTATGCATCGCTGGTCCAAACTCTTTGTTCCCACTCTTCGTGAGGCCCCGGCAGACGCCGAAGTGGCCAGCCACAAATTCCTGCTCCGCGCCGGCTACATCCGCCAGCTCGGCGCCGGAATTTACAACTACCTCCCCCTCGGCCAGCGCTCGCTCAACAAGATCATCGGCATCGTGCGTGAAGAGATGGATAAAATCGGCCAGGAGTTCTATCTGCCCGCCATCCACCCTCGCGAGCTCTGGGAACAGAGCGGCCGTTGGACCGGCATGGGCGAGAACATGTTCCGCCTCAAAGACCGCAAGGGCGCCGACCTCTGCCTGGGCATGACACACGAAGAGATCGTCACTTCCATCGCCCGCAATGAGCTCCGCAGCTACAAGCAGCTCCCGCAAATCTGGTACCAGATCCAGAACAAGTTCCGCGACGAACCGCGCCCCAAAGCAGGCCTGCTCCGCGTGCGCCAGTTCACCATGAAAGACAGCTACTCGTTCGATATCAACGAGGCCGGCTTGGACAAGAGCTACGATTTGCACGACGCGGCCTATCGAGCTATTTTCACGCGCAGCGGACTGAAGTTTGTTGCCGTAGAAGCCGATTCGGGCGCGATGGGTGGCTCCCGTTCTCAGGAGTTCATGGTTTATACCGACGCGGGTGAAGACCTCATCGCAAGCTGCCCCGTCTGCGGTTACGCGGCCAACCTGGAGAAAGCCACATCGCGCCTCGATCCCGTAGCTGAGATGGAACCAACCGGCGACGGCACTCCGGAACTCGTCTCGACGCCCGGCTGCGCGGCCATTTCCGACGTTGCCGAGTTCTTCAAGATTTCGCCCGCGTCCGACATCAAGTGCGTCGCCTATATGGCGCTCAAGCGCAGCAAAGCGGAAAAGGGTGACGCCACGCGTGAAACATGGCATGGCCTCGCCACATTCCTGCGCGGCGACCATCAGGTCAACGAAACCAAGCTCATGTCTGCGGTTGGCGCGGCAGACCTGCGCACCATGCAGTCCGAGGAGCTAACGCAGTTCTTTAACGGCCCAGCCGGCTTCCTTGGCCCGGTTGGCCTCAAGCACAACACCAAGCCGCTCGAAGAAGGCCTGACTGTCGTCATCGATAAGTCCGTCGAAGGCCGCA
>JBEKZG010000388.1:0-4236 GCA_049510095.1 Occallatibacter sp. | reverse complement strand
TCACCGCCAGCGGAACCGTCGTCCCGTTCACCAGCGGCTCGCCCACTGTCGACTTTGCCCGCTTCAACGGCCTCCAGGCCCTCATCGACATGAACGATGTGCAAACCGGCAAGTACACCGGCATTCAGATCGAGCTCGGCGCAGCCACCATCGGTTACTTGAACACGTCTGCCACCGGCGCACCCACCATAGCCACTGAATCCGCGGTCTATCCACAATCGGCAAACACTTACACCTACACCGAGAACTTGGCCACACCCCTGGTTGTCGCTCAGTCCAGCGCACCCGTTGGCCTCCGCGTGGACTTCGATCTCCGCAAGTCCATCGGAGTGGACTCCAGCGGCGCCATCACCGGCGATGTCACCCCCACCTTCAACATCGGCACCGTTGCCAACTCCGATCCCGGCGCATACATTGACCAGTTTGACGCAGGCGTCGTCAGCGTAAGCGGACAGTCCTTCATCGTCCAGGGCCCCCATGGCGAGAACTTCACCGTCAACGTCAGCGGATCCACTGAGTGGGAGAACAACGAAAGCATCAGCTCGCTCTCTACCAGCAGCATCGTCGCCATCTCCGGCACGCTCGATAAAGCCGACCAGACCATCGATGCCGACGACATCGCGATCCTCTCCCAGAATTCCTTCTACGCCGGCGGCCAGATCACCTATGTCAACCCCTCCAGCGGCCCGGCCACCAGCTTCGACCTTTACGTGCGCGGCCTGTTGCCCGCCTCCACCGGTCTCACCCTCGGCCAGATCGCCCAGGTCAATCTCACCGGCAGCGAGAACTACTTCATCTACTGGTGGCACAATCCGCTCAGCCACTTCCTCTTCAACTCCAGCCTGCTCCTCCCCGGCCAGCACGTCTCTGTCGGCGGACCTGCTTCCGGCGCAGCCAATCCGGATGACGTCACCGTAAAGCGCGTTGTCCTGCGTCACTGGGGATACAACTCCACCGTGGTTGCCAACAGCGTGAACACCGCCAACGGCACCTTCCAGATCACCGTCAACAGCTTTGCCGGAGTGCTGATACCGCAAACCGTCACTGTCTACACCGCGCCCGGAACGCAATGGCGCAACGGTCTGTCCGGCCTCGGCAGCCTGACCAACGGCGAAAACGTCCGGGTAGTCGGCCTCCTCATCAAGGACCCCACCTCCGGAAACACCTGCCTCCTCGCCCATTACGTAGACGAGCTCGACTAAAACAAATATCACGTCCCCCTCAGCCGGAGTTGCCGCAAGCAACTCCGGCATTTTTGCGCCTGCTCGACATTCTCCGCGCCGGGTGCGGGAATTGGATCAACCTCAATCAAGCGGGTGCCCCCGGTCTCGATTCTGAGACCGGGGAGTTCCAGCGCAGTGAAGGATGGGAACAGCTATGCCCATCGCGGCTTTATCGCGATGAGTGGGGATTGGCGAGAGGAAGCCAGTGCGAGCCTCCAGCGGGCGTCTGCCGCACCGCAGGTGCCGTCTGCCCCACCGCGGGTGGAAATTCCTTTGTGTTCCAGCCCGTATGTGCTCTTCTAAAAGCACCCGTCTATGCGCAAGCGCCTCGAAACCTATTTTGAATTCGCCCGCCTGGGAACCAACTGGCGTACGGAAATCCTAGCCGGCGTCACAACCTTCCTGACCATGGCCTACATCGTCCTGGTCAATCCCGCCATCCTCTCCGCATCCGGAATGCCCCTGGCCGCGGTCACTGCCGCAACCTGTCTCTCCGCGGCCTTCGGCTCCATACTCATGGGCATCATCGCGCGTTATCCCATCGCCCTCGCCCCCGGCATGGGCCTCAACGCCTACTTCACTTACACAGTCTGCCTAAAAATGGGCATTCCCTGGCAAACAGCCCTCGGCGCAGTCTTTCTTTCCGGCATTATCTTTCTCGCCCTCACGTTGGGGGGCATCCGCCAAATGATTCTCCGCTCCATCCCCCACGAGCTCTACGCCGCCGTAGCCAGCGGCATTGGCCTCTTCATCGCCTTCATCGGCTTCCGCAACGCCGGCCTCGTCGTCGGCGATCCCGCCACCCTTGTCGGCTTAGGCAACATCCGCAACCCGACGCCTGCCCTCGCGTTTTTCGGCCTCATCCTCATGGTCGCCCTCGAAGTCAAAAAAGTCCGCGGCTCCATCCTCATCGGCGTCCTCTCCATCACCGCCTGCGCGTGGATGCTGGCGTTCGCCTTCCTGCACTTTGCCTCGGCCGTCCCCCCAGCTTCGCTCGAATGGGCGCAGAGCTTAGTTCACTGGAGCCCAGCTCCCGGCGGATTCCAGGCCCTAACCGCAACCGCCTTCAAGCTCGATATCCGCGGCGCGCTCAACAAAGGCCTGCTTGAAATCGTCTTCGTCTTCTTCTTCGTCGACCTGTTCGACAACCTCGGCACCCTCGTCGCCGTCACCAAGCGCGCCGGCCTCATCGCCGCCGACCACTCCATCCCCCGCCTCAACCGCATCCTCCTCGCCGACGCCATCTCCACCATCTTCGGTTCCCTCACCGGAACCTCCACCGTCACCAGCTACGTCGAGTCCACCGCGGGCGTCGCCGCCGGAGGCCGCAGCGGCATCACCGCCATCGTCACCGGCCTGCTCTTCCTCGGAGCCATCGGCGCGGCTCCCTTCGTCGGCATCGTCCCCGCCGCGGCCACCGCCCCCGCGCTCATCCTCGTCGGTTCGCTCATGCTAGCCACCATCGTTGAAATCCGCTGGACCGACCCCCTCGTAGCCGTCCCCTCTTTTCTCACCCTAATCCTCATCCCGCTCACATACTCCATAGCCAACGGCCTAGGCTTCGGCATCATCTCCTGGGCGGTAATCCACCTCGCCACCGGCAAATTCAGCAAGAAAGACTGGCTACTCTACATCCTCGCCATCCTCTTCCTAGCCCGCTTCATCTACCTCGGCGCCAGCTAACCAGACTTCATCGCGACTAAAATCTGGGTGCCCCACCCTCGCCGCGTCTTTGTTTTTGCGGCTAGGGTGGGATCCGCCTTTGCACTCCAATGGGCATGAACAATAACATCTGACTTTGGTAGTCAAAAGGAACTCATCATGCCCTGGTACATCTACATCGCCTGGTTCTTCGGCGGCGCATTCCTCGCCAACACCCTCCCTCACCTCATCAACGGCATCTCCGGCCGCCCCTTCCAATCGCCCTTCGCCAATCCGCCCGGCCAGGGTCTATCGTCCTCCATTGTCAACGTCCTTTGGGGATTCCTCAACCTTGTCCTCGCCTACCTGCTCATCCTCCGCGTAGGTAGCTTCAACCTGCTCAACACCTGCCACGTCCTCACCGTTGCCGCTGGCTTCCTCCTCCTGTCCGTAATGATGTCCCGCCACTTCGGCCGCTTCCACGGCGGAAACAGAAAGTAGGAAGCACCCACACCCAATGCGACTCCCCCGCGCAATCCTCGTTCTCTCCCTCGCGCTCCTCGCCGTCACAAGCGCCCAGGCAGCGGACAGCTATCAGGTCGTCCACACCTATCCCCACGACGCCCAGGCCTTCACCCAGGGACTCATTTATCTCGACGGCCACTTATACGAGAGCACCGGCATCGTAGGCCACTCCTCACTGCGCATGGAAGACCTTGAAACCGGCCGCATTCTCCAATTCCAGGACGTCCCCAAATACTTCGCCGAGGGCCTCACCAACTGGGGAAGCACGCTGGTCCAGGTGACGTGGCAAGACCACATAGGGCTGGTCTACGACCGCTTCAGCTTCCATCTCCTGCGCACGTTCTCGTACGCCGGCGAAGGCTGGGGCCTGACGCAGGACGGCAAAAGCCTCATCCTCTCCGACGGCACCGCCACCCTCCGCTTCCTCGACCCCGCAACCTTTCACGTCCAGCGCCGCATCACTGTCACCGATCACGGCAAGCCCATCGACCAGCTCAACGAGCTCGAATACGTTCACGGAGAAATCTACGCGAACATCTGGTACAAAGACCGCATCGCCCGCATCTCGCCCGCCACAGGAAAGATCCTCGGCTTCATCGACCTAACCGGCCTTCTCCCCGCCGGCGAGCACTCCAGCCAGGAAGCCGTCCTCAACGGCATAGCTTATGACTCCGAGCACGACCGTCTCTTCGTTACCGGCAAGCTATGGCCGAAGATTTTCGAAATCAAAGTGATTCCCGAAAAACCCAAACCCATCATCGCCAAACACCCCAGGGCTGCCTCGCTGCCTCGCTGACCGGCGTATACTCACTCGCAAGGCAATCCAACTCATGGACCTATCCGACTT
>JBEKZG010000387.1:0-6091 GCA_049510095.1 Occallatibacter sp. | reverse complement strand
TACCGGGCCAAATATTCGCTCGCCGAAACCCTCTTCTACCGCAGCGAAGCCAACATGATCGAGAAGACGCATCCTCAGGCCGTGCTGGTTTACACCTCAATCCGCGGACACCGCCATGCCATCGAGATTGCCGCGCAGTATGGCCTGACGGTGATGGTAGAAAAGCCTCTCACGCTCTCGCTCGACGACGCCATTGCCATCCGCGAGACCGCCCGCCATTACAAAATCCATGTCCTGGTCAACTACGAAACCACCTGGTACGCCAGCAACAAAGCTGTCTACGACGAAGCGGAGCAAGGCCGCATGGGCGCCATTCGCCGCGTCGTGGTTCACGACGGCCACCAGGGGCCGAAAGAAATCGGCGTGCCGCCTGAATTTCTAAACTGGCTCACCGATCCCGCGCAGAACGGCGCCGGCGCGCTCTATGACTTTGGCTGCTATGGCGCGGATCTTGCCACCTGGCTCATGCACGGCGAAACCCCGCTCACCGTAACCGCGGTCCTCAATCACGACAAGCCGGAAACGTACCCCCGTGTCGATGACGATGCCACCATCGTGCTCACCTATCCGCACGCGCAGGCGGTCATTCAGGCCTCGTGGAACTGGCCCTTCGGCCGCAAGGATATGGAAGTCTACGGAGCAACCGGCTACGCCATCACCGTGGCCGCCGACCATGTGCGCATCCGCCACGAACATGATTCCGATGAGCGCCTGACGGAAGCCTCGCCCCTCAGCTCGCCCAATAACAACTCACTCAATTATTTAGCGGCAGTCGTGCGCGGTCAGTTGCAACCCAAAGGCGATCTGACCGCCCTCGACACCAACATAATCGTCATGCAGATTCTGGACGCAGCCCGAGAATCCGCCCGCACCGGCGCCACCGTGAGGCTGAGGAGGCTCGAGGAATAGCGCGTCCGCCCTACCTAACAGGCTTGTTTTGACAAACGCTTGCGCTTCAGATGATCATCCTCTCGTAATCCCAACAGAACGCCATGGCAAAGCTATGCCCGCAGTGCGATGCCCAGCTTGAGGACCGCGCAGTCGTTTGTGTTCATTGCGGCAGTGCGGCCGATGAGTTCGCGTATTCGGGACCAGAGCCGCATATGTCTCCAGCGCGGCCATTCGACATTCCGAACTCGGAGCAGCCAACTCCCTCGCCGCCGATCTTCTCAGCATCTGCGAATTCAAAGGACAACGACCTGAACGGCATCGGCGGATGGCTGATTTTGCCGACCATTGGCCTGGTGATCGGCCCTTTCCGGCTCTTGAGCACCATCATTAACCTGAACATCCCTTATCTCTACGGCAGCCAGCACCAGGTCTATCTTTCCAGTCATCTGGGAAGTGCGACCCTCCTTCTGTTTGAGCTTGCGTCAAACACAATTTTCATCATTTTCTTGATTTACCTGAACTTCCTTCTCTTTGCGAAGAAGAAGGCATTCCCAACCTATATGATCATTTGTTTGATCGCCCGATTCTGCGTCGTTCTTCTTGACACCCTCGCTGCGCAAGCTCTGCACCCGACTGCAAACCTCACGACGGCATACTGGACGCTTGTGGGCGGTCTTCTCGGGCTGCTCACCTGGATCCCTTATTTCCGCCTTTCCCGCCGCGTCAAAGCAACCTTCGTGCGATAAATGCAAAACAGGCCGGAGCATCGCCCCGGCCTGCAGCCTCATCACTAACCACTGCCTCTACGGCACAAACACCTTCACCTGCACATGCCACTTGGTGCTCTCGCCCGGCTTCAGCGTCACCATCCCGGTATCCATCTTGCCCCACTCCTTGCCAAATGGATCGGCGAAGTTGTCCTGGTGCTCGATGGCCACAAATTGCTTGGTCGGCGGCGCGTACATCTGGATCGTCTTGATCTGCGGCGACAAGCCGATCAACTCCACCCCGTACTGTGCTTTCGGGTCGATCACCTTCACCGTCGCAGCATGATTAACCCAGTCAATATGACTCCAGTTGTCGTCGAACATATTGTTGCCCAGCGGAACGCCGCCCGCGGCCTGCAGGTCGTAACGGGTCCCTTCCACCGGCAAAAGCTTCCCGGTTGGGAACACGTTGTCGTATCCGTCCACCTCAGCCAGCTTCGACGCAGGAATCTGTACCTTCACCTGGGTCCGGTCCCCCGACGGAAGCGTCAGATAGGGATGCCACCCAATCGCCATGGGCTCAGCCTCGCCGCCCACATTCTTGGCCTCGACCATCGCATCCACCGCCTCGGCAGTCAGCCGGATGGTGATGATGAGGTCCGTCTTTGAAAGCCAATGACCGTTGAAATCCCCCGCATGTATCACGCCCGTGACTTCCTGCCCGCCGGGAATGTCTTTCACGGTGACATCTTCGGTCTTTGCCTTCAGAATCAGACCGTGCATGGCGTGCCGCTCGGCCGTGGGCAGATTCCCAATGTTATTGGCCGGCAAAGTCAGCGTATGGCCTTCCCAATCCGTTGTCAGCGTTTTGCCGTCCGCCGAGAGCTTGCCGCGGATGCGGTTGGGGTAGGGGGCCAGAAACACGGATCCCAACCGGTAGCCCCGGTCGCCGTTCGCGGTGTCGTCCTCATCCAGCATCTTCTTAACGGCCGCTAAGTCGGGCGATGCCAGCACGTCAATGTTGCCCTTGCCGGGAAAATTCGCGGTAATCTGAATCACTTCCATGCCGCGCCCAGGCGCAAGCGTCACGCTCGTGAACTCCGGCCGGGTGGTGCTCGTGGCCGTGCGGCTGAGAGTGACAATTTTTAGGCCGCCAATTTCGGTCGCCGTCTGGGCCTGGCTCATCACGATGAACGGTCCGGCCATCAAAATAGGCAGGGCAAAGGGCAGCAAAGAAAGTACGTGCAAGAGCAGCTTCATCTCGTTTCATCCCTCTTCAGTGCAATCGAATTGTCCGGAATGCACCCGCTGATGGCGCATGCTCAATCAGCGTCTGAAAGCGTTTTCCGGCGCGGCACAATTTTACGCCAACCGGACCGCGCGGTGCGGGCCCGTGCGCCTTTTTGGAGCCGGACAAGGTGCTCCTCAGTTATCAGGGCCGCCCCAATCCAGTGCCTATCGATCTTTTTGGACTCAAAAGGCAAATTCGAGCAACCGCACTCAGGACTCCGCCGGTTGTTGGTCGTTGAACCGGTAGCCGACGTATGCATCGGTCAACAGATATTGCGGATTTTGCGGGTCGTCCTCAATCTTTTTGCGCAGCAACCGCACGAAGGTCCTCAAATATTCCAGCTCGCTTCCATACTCCGGTCCCCACACCGACTTCAGCAGCCGCGCATGAGGAATCGGCTCGCCCGCGTGCATCATCAGGTAATGCAGCACTTCAAACTCCTTGGGCGTCAGGTGAATCGCGCGCCCGCGCTTCATCACGCGGTACCGCACCGGATCCAGTTCCAGTTGCCCATGGCGGATGAGCGCATCGCGGTTTGTGTCGGGCGCATTCCTTCGCCGCACGGCAGAGCGCAATCGCGCCGTAAGCTCCCGTAGTTGAAATGGCTTGGTGATGTAGTCATCCGCGCCCGCATCCAGCGCCAGCACTTTATCGTCCTCGCTGTCCATCACCGTCAGCATCAGAATCGGCAGGCGCGCAATTGCGCGCCGAATGCAGCGGCAGGTTTCCACTCCGCCCATTCCGGGCATATCCACATCCAGCAGCACCGCATCGAACCACGTCGAGCGCACCAGGGACAGCGCTTCTTCTCCGCGGGCCGCTTCAACAATGGTGAAGCTCATGCCAGTCAGCGTCACGCGCAAGGCTCGCCGCGTGGATGCATCGTCGTCCACCACCAGGATGATACCTTGTGTCGCAGTTGGCGATTCCGTGGTCAATCCGATCTCCTCGCACTTGCAGGCCTGGACTGAAGATCTCAAGATCTGAAGACCTGAAGATCGCGCAGCCCCGGCCTGTTCATCGTGAATCACCTACGCTTGCTCGTCTGAAACTGCACAGAGGAGAAGTATCGTGTAAAGAATGGATCCAGATAGACGACCGCGGCGGAAAGCGCCGCATGAATCGCAAAAGCAATGCGATGGGGACTTTCAAAGCGAATGCCAAATTGCTTATCTGCTAAAGCCTAGTCAGCCTTCCGTAAAGAACCCATAAAGAGCGCTATACATTGGCGGATGGTGTCAGCCCTGCGATTTAATTGGCGGACACTCCGATCACCGAAGGGGTCTATTATCTAGAGCGGTTATTCGCGACGGCTGCAAATGTCGCTGCATTTCTGAGCCCCGCACTTCTGAGGCCCGCATTTTCCTGGGGAGGACTTATGCTGAATCCCGGAAACGCCGTGAAGGTTTCCATTTATCTCAGCGAGGGATCGACGCATCATGGGGTCCCGGTTTATTCCAGCATCCTCGATTTTCTTTACTACCGTGGAGTCTCCGGCGCAACAGTGTTGAAGGGAATCGCCGGCTTTGGCGCGGATCATCACATGCACTCTGCCGGCGTGGTTGAAATATCCGATCATCTCCCTCTCAAAATCGAGTTCATTGAGTCCCGCGAGAAGGTGAACGAACTTCTCGGCAAGCTGGAGGAACTCGCAGGCAGCGGCCTGATCGAAGTGCAGGAGACCACCGTAGCAAAGCCGGCCCAACTCTCAATCCAACCCTCAAAGAAGAAGTCGCCCGCGCCGCCCGCGCACATGAAAATCGAAGGCAAAGCCCGCATGATGCGCATCTATATCGGCGAATCGGACCGCTGGCAAGACAAGCCACTTCATACTGCGCTAGTCGAGGCTATGCGAGCCAACGACATCGCCGGCGTCACCGTCTATCGTGGCATCATGAGCTACGGCGCCCACCGCCGCATCCACAAGGACAAGCCCCTTCACCTTTCTCAGGACAGCTCCATCATGCTCTCTGTAGTCGATACGGAAGAAAAGCTGCAAGCCTTTCTCCCGATCGTCGACCGGATGGTCGAAGAGGGATTGGTCGTCATGTCGGACGTGGACATCATTAAGTACTCCTATCGCGCTCTCGACGCAGAGCAGAAATAGCATCGGAAGCTGTTTCGATCCGGACGGAGGCTCACACATGAAAGAACAATTTCCAGCCCGCATGGTTCGCATTCACTTCGGCGAGAGTGACACATGGCAGGGCAAGCCCCTGCATGAAGCCATCGTCGCCAAATGCACTGAGCACGGAATCGCCGGAGTCATGGTCTTTCGCGGCATCGAAGGTTATGGGTCAAGCACCCATATTCGCCATGCCAGTTACTGGACCTTCTCCAAAGATGCGCCCATCATGCTCAGCATCATCGACACGCCCGATCAGTTAAACCGGCTCATTCCCCATCTCGACGCCATGGTCAATGAAGGGCTGGTGGCCATCTCTCGCGTAGAGGTCATTCGCTACACACGAAATCCCGCCCCCGTGCCGGCCAAGGCATCCTGACGTCGACCGACCCCGCTCAGCGGGCCGGAACCACCGAATCACAGGTCAAATTACTTCCCGTTACAAGCCTGCTCAATTCGTCTGCGCTTTGGGCGGTGAGACCAGAATCGGCAGCAGCACTGAAACGGCCATGACGCCCGCGATGATATGCAGTCCGCTCACGTACGAGCCGCTGGCTTGGCGCAGGTGAGCGATCAGAAGTGGTCCGAATGCGCTCGCCGAACCCCAGGCCGTCAGCATCAGTCCGTAGATAGGGCCGACGTTTTTCGATCCGAAGTAATCGGCCGCAAAGGCTGGCATGGTCCCGAACCCACCGCCGTAGCACATCAGAATGATGAAAGAAACAGTCGTTAGAATCGTGACCGAAGCAATCCCCGGCAGCATCCAGAACAGGCCAACCTGGATCAGGAACATGACAACAAAGGTCCACCGTCGCGTAATCGCGTCGGAGATCGACGCCCAGAAGATGCGGCCTACCGCATTGCCGATGGCCACGATGCCAACCATCCCCGCCGCCACACTCGCGTTGACATTGGCGATCTCCTGAAACATCGGCGACTCCTGCGAAATTAGCGATATGCCCGCCGTGACGTTCAGGAACAGCAACAGCCACAGTGCCCACCACTGCCACGTCTTCAATGCACCGCTCAGGGTATAGTCCTTTGCCGCGCGCTGTTTGGATAACGTAGCGCTGGGCG
>JBEKZG010000386.1:0-4259 GCA_049510095.1 Occallatibacter sp. | reverse complement strand
CGAATGTCTCAGTTTCAAGAGAAAACTCAGCCCCTTCGCCCTCTGCCGCAAGCTGCTCATCAACGCTTCCCGATCAGCCTATGACCAGCTTCTCCAACTGCAGGTTACCGCGTAACATCAGTCTATAAGCTAATCCCTAATCCCTGTCTTTCTCACCCCGGCGTCACCGTAGCCGTCACCGGCCTTCCCGCCAACGCCGGCCTTACCAATTCCGTCGGCCAAATGTACACCGCCAGACGCCGCGAATAGTGCAGTATCGGCTCCTCATCCGGCAATTGAATCCCAACCGCTTCCGCCAGATCGTTGCGCTCAATCTGCGCCTCAGCTTCTTCCAGCGGCCACGGAACGTGGTGAAGATTCGCCCGGATCGTCTGCCCCGCCCGGTTGTGTGTGAACAGGCAGTAGCGTTCCATCAGGAAGTACTCCAGCGACCCGCTGCGGCTCTCGGCCAGTTTGCGCGTCGGTCCCAATCCCCGGTATCGCGCCTTGAATACTACCGGCCGGTTGCTCCAAAGCCGCCGGCTATAGAACTCGAACTCCCGCTCCGAACGATGTTCCAGCTGCATCTCCGACCAGTGGTACGGCAGGTGATAAAACGTCCTCCCCACCCCCACCGCCAACAGGTTGCTGGCATCCAATGAGAAGAAATAAACACCCCGCGTACGCGATGCCTGGTCCCGTACATACGTCCGCAGATTCAGTTCCGGGAAACTCCGCGCTCCAGGCACGGGTGGCACCCCGCGGATCTTGATCCGGTCCATCCAGAACGGCACCACTCCCAGCCACGCTGATCCTTCAAACGTGTCCACCTGCACACCTTCCGGCAACATCGCCGCCACCTGCGCCGCCGGAACCGGCCAATGCGCAAACAACAAATCGTTCCATCGCTGGGTCATTGCCCAGCGCCCTGAGGGCAATGGACGCGGCCGATGCGACGTCCGTACCAGGTACTCTTGCATGGTCCGTTGGTCCGTTCCTTGAACGCCCTGGGGGGAGCTCTGCAACTATCGATGTGCGGTGCCGCTTCCGGGATGCACAGCCGCAACTATGCTCCCATGCCGTATTCTGTTCGCGAGTCCATATCTATGTCCAGTGAAACTTCTCTCCCTCCCGGCGCCCGGAACCAAACCGATGTCTATGCCGTCCACGGCGCTGACCCCGAAGTCCTCGCCTACGCCATGGCAAAGTACTCCCGCTCTGCTCTTTCCATGCGCGAGTCCCTCTCTGAAATCAGCGCCCAGGGCGCCGAGCAGTTCCTCAACACCTTTTATTTTCAATACGGCCATCGATCCATCGCCGACCTCGCCCACATCGCCTTTGCCGTCGAGCGGCTCAGCCTGCTCGCCGCCATCGTACTCGTTGACGAGCAAAGGTGGGACGGTCAGGAACGGTCAACCCGTTACCAGAACTTCCTCAAATCCGGCTGGTTCTTTCCCGATTTCCACCAGGACTCCGCATCCGCCAACCTCTACTCCAGCACCATCGGCAATCTCTTCGCCACCTACCAGCGCACCACCGCCCAGGTCCTTGAAGCGCTTCGCCGCCGCGTCTCCTGCCCGGATACCCTCAAGCCCGAGGCATACGAGCGCACTCTGAAAGCCCGCGCCTTTGATGTAGCCCGCTACCTGCTCCCTCTCGCCACCAACACGTCCCTCGGCCAAATCGTCAGTGCCCGCACCCTTGAAACGCAGGTTTCCCGCCTGCTCTCCCACCCCATTGCTGAAATTCGCGACCTCGGCCTCAAGCTCCGCGATGCCGCCACCGGCCCCGCCTGGAACGTCAACGCCCAATCCGCCGCCGCCTTCCTCCAAAAGCTCAACCGGATGGTAGGTCCGGGATTTACCCCTGACAGCATTCCCACCGAAGGCCTCGACCCAACGCGAGACGAAGCTTCGAAAGGGCACGACTTCAAAGCCTGCCCTGAGCGCAGTCGAACGGGTGCCGAGAATGGGCGAATAAGAGAGGGGGCTTTAGCCCCTGAGGGAAGTCTCGCCGCCGAAGCCGCCAATCTCCTAACCCGCGAAGTCCACACCGCGCCCACCCTCGTCAAATATGCCCAGCCCGACATCTACGACTTCAAGACCCGCGTCGAGCTAACTCAGGCTGCGTCCGAACTTCTCGCCGATCTCCCCATCTCTCCAGTACCGCTCGTCGATCTGGTCGAGCGCACCGAATCCCTGGAAGTCGAGCTGGCCTCCACCCTCCTTTACTCGGCCAGCCACCACCCTTACCGCCAGATCCGCGACCTGGTCGCCGATCTCTCCTCCACCGAAATCGATGAGATCATCGAGCTAGGCTTCCGTCATCGCGGCAAGCACGACGAAGCCCTTCGCGCCTTCCATGCCGGCGCCGCCCTCCGCTTTGACATCCTCATGGACATCGGTGGCTTCCGCGACATGCACCGCCATCGCCGCTGCACTCAGATCATTCAGGCCTTCACCGCCATCCACGGCTACGACACCCCCACCAACGGTGACTTGGCTCCCGACGTCAATCTCCTCGCCGAAGCCGGCATCTTCGACGACTACCAATCCGCCATCGCCGCCGCCCACAACGCCAGCGCCCAAATCGCTGCCGGCCAGGCCCCTGAAGCCCCTCAATCCGCCCTCTACCTGCTCCCGCTCGCCACCCGCATCCGCAGCCTCTTCAAAATGGACTTCGCCGAAGCCCAGTACATCTCCGAGCTCCGCTCCGGCCCCGCAGGTCACTTCAGTTACCGCCGCGTAGCCTGGGAGATGTACCAAGCCCTCCACCGTCAGCACCCGTCCTTAGCCGCGCACATCCGTGTGACCGATTTCACCCAGCCCATCGACCTCCTCCAGCGCTAACAAACGCACACCTTTCGATCTTCTTATCCAGCTATTGAGTGGGTGCCCCCGGCCCCTTGTCCGCCGCGGCGGAGGGACCGGGGAAAGTACAAAGCTGAACCTCCCGCGCCCCGCCGTTCTCTGCGGATTCACGGTGCCCGCCCACGCGCCTGCACACTCGCTCCTCGTGCACTCGAAAGGCGTAAAGACCCCAGAACGTCGGTAACCGCCTGTCCATTCGCATCCGATGGAAGGTGCACCTCATATCACGGACATGTATTCGTTCCGGTAGCCACCAGCGGGTAAATTGCCGGACCACCCGAGGTTCCAACGTTCCATACTCTGACGTCAAGTTGGTCGCCCGGCCGGATGCACCAGCCGTTTGTTCCGTACCCGCCGGTCAGACTGGTCAGCACAATCTGCGTATTGGTCCACGACGATACGTCAAGACCAATCGCGTTCCCGGTGTAACCCGCCGTAAAGTGGTTTCCAGTGGTGTCGGAAAGGGCGATGAAGTTCGAATCGCCGTTGTAAGGAGAGTGCGAGCCGAAGCCTGAACCGGTGATGGTGATGGTCTGCGTCTGGGCCGAACCAATTGGGCTGACCGACGTGATCACCGGAGCGCAGGTATCGGTACCGGTAGCCACCAGCGGGTAAACCGCCGGACCATCCGAGGTTCCAGCGTTCCATACTCTGACCTCAAGTTGGTCGCCCGGCCGGATGCACCAGCCGTTTGTTCCGTACCCGCCGGTCAGACTGGTCAGCACAATCTGCGTATCGGTCCACGACGATACACCCAGACCAATCGCGTTCCCGGTGTAACCCGCAGTAAAGTGGTTTCCCGTGGTGTCGGAAAGAGCGATGAAGTTCGAATCGCCTTTGTAAGGAGAGTGCGTGCCGAAGCCCGAACCGTTGATGGTGATCGTCTGCGTCTGCTGCGGAAGAATTGCGCTGACCGAGGTGATTATTGGCAAGCCGGGCGTTGCGCCAATCAGCCGGATGCTCTGAACAGCGTAATTCGGAGAAGCAGCGTTCAGGTTGTTGTCGGTGAGCGTCAGCGCACCGTCGAAGCTGCCTGTCGTAGCTGGCGTAAAGCTGATCGGTAACAGGCAGGAGGCGCCCGCAGCCAGCACTCCAGCCGTCGAACCGGCGGAGACCAACGGGCACGCCGGCTCCTCACTATTGTTGAGCGCGAAGTTAGCCGAGATGCTTGGGTCGTTGCCGCTCGCGGGAACCGGGAAAGTCAGCGCGGTGTTGCCGTAGTTCTGCAAAGTTACCGTCTGCGGGCTGTCGCTACTGGTCTGACCGACTTGCGTTGAGGCGAAAGTCAGGCTCGGCGGGTCGGCGAAGTCCTCTTTCAACACCCGGTAATTGCTGAAATCGACGATATAGACATTGCCACTCCCGTCCACCGCGACCGCTGAAGGATAAGAAAAGGCGCTGGGTGCAAAG
>JBEKZG010000385.1:0-4268 GCA_049510095.1 Occallatibacter sp. | reverse complement strand
TGGGGCGCTGCCGTTGGCGTTGGGCAGGACGGTTGCGGTGTCGATGACGTCGGCCTGCTTGAGGTTGTTGGAGGGCATGGAAAAGCGCATGGAGGCGGCGCGGGCGTGGAGGGCGGCGACGATCGAGGCGTCGCGGCGGAGGGTGAGGGAGAGAGCTTCGGCTACGGCTTCGCGGGTGAGGTCGTCTTCCGTGGGGCCGAGACCGCCCATGATGGCTACGATGTCAGTGCGGGCGAGGGCGGTGCGGATGGCGGAGACGAGGTCTTTGCGGCGGTCGCCGACGATGGTTTTGAAGTTGACGGAGACGCCGATTTCGTTGAGCTTTTCAGTGAGATAGAGGGAGTTGGTGTCCTGGCGGGACGGGGTGAGCATCTCGGAGCCGACGGCGATGATTTCGCTCTTCATAAAGGCAGTTGTCAGTTTTCAGTTGTAAGTTTTAAGTTGTCAGTGAATGGGTGAACGCTGACTGTTTATAGACTACAGGTTACCGGTGACAGTTTGGGAGCGTAGGGAACGGGCAGTAACTGAAAACTTACAACTTGCTTTTAGAACAGCGTCAGGCCTTCTACGCCCAGGTCTACGTCGTAGACTGCGCCGTTTAATTCGGTGGAGGTCTGGAAGTTGGCGGCGAGGATGGTGGTGCCTAGAGGGGAAAACGCTACGCCTACGAGATTGGATCCGGCGACTACGAGGGACGCATTGCCGCTGGGGGTGACGCGGACGAGGCCGCGGCGGCCGTGGAGACAGGCGGCGAGGTAGATGTCGCCATTTCTGGCGAGGGCGAGGCCCTGTGGACGTCCGAGGCCGCGGAACCAGGCGCGGGTATCGCCGTGGGTGTCAATGGCCCAGATGGCATCGTTGGAGGTGAGCGAGGGGCCGGTGACGAAGAGGGTGCCTTCGGTGTTGACGGCGAGGTGATAGGCGGCGGGGCTTGGCTCGAGGGTGGCGTAGACGAAGATGCGGCGGTGCGGATCGATTTTGAAGATGGTGCCGCTGCGGTCGCCGACGAAGAGATTGCCGTCGCGGTCAAAGGCGCAGCCGGTGGCAACGCCCATGCCTTCGGCGTAGACGGTGGACTCGCCGGCGGGATCGATGCGGTAGACGTTGCCCTCGGCGCGGGAGGTGACGAAGAGATCGCCATCGAGATTAAAGGCAAGGCCTGTGGCGTTGAGGATGCCCGTGACGAAGGGAGTTCCGCGACCGTCGGGGCTGACTCGAACAATGGATACGGGGGTCTGCTTGCCGCGGGGGCCGGAGATGGTGGCGTAGATCATGCCGGAACGGCTGACGGCGGGGCTGGTGACGGGATGGAGACCCTCGGAGAGCAGATGAGCGACGCGGAGGGGCGCTACACTGCTGCCGCCGGCGGGGTTGCGCACCTCAACAAAGCCAGTGCCGGCTTTCTCAGGGACGCGGAGGGTGAGGCGGGTGGGACGGCACATGAGCACGTGGGCTGATTGGCCGTCAACGAGCGCGGCGGGCGGTCCGAAACTGAGCGGTCCGAGATTGGCGCCGACTAGCTCGATTTCGCCGTTGGGAAGCGCGGCTGGAGGAAAGACGCCGTCGATGCGCGGGTCGGGCAGAGTGTCAGCAGCGGAATGGGGTCGTACGCGGGCCATTGATCGATACCTGACCTTTTTCGATGCTGGACCTAAGGACCAGGTGCGCTGGTGACCGAATGACCAGATGCACTGGCGCTAGAACCAGATGCGTAAAAGAGATGCTACACCCAAAGCATACAGCCCGGCGGCCACATCATCGAAGACGATTCCCCAGCCTTCAGGGAGGTTTTCAAGGCGGCGGATGGGAAAGGGCTTGGTGATGTCGAAGAGACGAAAGAGGATGAGGGCGATGGGGGCGTGGCGAAAGTCAAAGGGGGTGAAGAGGAGGGCGATGGCCTGGCCGGCGAC
This sequence comes from Occallatibacter sp., assembly GCA_049510095.1. Lineage (GTDB taxonomy): Bacteria > Acidobacteriota > Terriglobia > Terriglobales > Acidobacteriaceae > Telmatobacter. The sequence goes on along the minus strand of JBEKZG010000385.1, from coordinate 2,358 downwards.
TTCGTCGATGACGACGAATTGAGGATCTTTGCGGCCGGATTCGCGGGCGACGATGGTGGCGGCTGGGATGCCGAGGATTAGGGCGAAGGCTATGAAGGCGGCGAGGGCTAGGGCCAGGGCTGTGGGGCTGGGGTGGACGAAACCTGCGAAGGCGGCCCATAGAAGGACGGTGGCGACGGAACCCCAGGTGCCTGGGCCGGGCTTGCCGAAGCCGGCGCCGAAGAAGGTGGCTATGGCCCAGGCCCACCACTTCGTGGGGTTCTCGTTTTGGATGAGAGTACTGCCAGGTACGGGGTCAGTAGTCATCGGAGTCGTTGCCGCGGTGCGGGCCGAGGCCGCCGAGGTCTTCGAGGACTTCAGGGTCGAGGATGGGGGAGCTGATTTTGTAGACGCCGGAGGCCCACTTGCCGAGATCGATTTTGCGGCAGCGGTCGGAGCAGAAGGGGAAGTCTTCGTCGTTGAAGCGGACTAACTCGCCGCAGGTGGGACAGCGAAGAAGTTTGGCGGATTTTTTCTTGGCGGGCATGGGACTGCTTCAATTTTACTTCGGGTTCGGTCTATGGCGGGCTGCGGGGGCTGCAGACATCCCGCCGCCCACCCATTCCGCAAAAGACGCGGAATGGATGGGGCACATAGCTTAGGACTTCCAGAATGGGGATGGGCCCATCCATTGCATTTCGTAGCGGTTCATGAAGGCTTCGGTGGCGGCGAGCGAGGGAGTGGCGGCGGCATCGATGAAGTACTGCTCCATTTTGCATGCCGGGGTGAAGGCGATGAGCAGGTGCGCGGGCGAACCGGTTGCGGAGAAGGTGTGTGGGATGAGACGCGGGGCAAGGACGGACTCGCCTGTGCGGAGATGAAGGCGCTGGCCGCCGACCTGGAAGAGTACCTCGCCCTCCATGACATAGAACCACTCTTCCTGTGAGAGATGCATGTGCAATGCCGGGCCTGCGTTAGGAGTGAGATTGCGGTGCTCAATGATGAAGAGTTTGCCGGCGGTGTCGGAGGTTGTGACTTTGAAGGCGAGCGAACTAAAGCCCAAGGAGTGGAGATGTCCGGAGCGGTCCTGGCCGGCGGGGACGGGATGGAGGTCTGCTTGAGGGGGCGCGGGGGACTGGGCTGCTAGATTGTGCAGGGCTGCGGCGGGAGCCATGGAGGCTACGGCTTTGAGGAAAGAGCGGCGTTGGACTTGCATCGGATCATGGTACGAGGGAATTGGGGAGTCGTAAAGAGAGAAATCAGTGCCGGACGGGTTGTCGGCGATCCGCTCGAAGCGTCGACCTAGTGAGGCGTTGCCCCGCCGGTTAGTTTTGACATATATAGGATCACTTCCACCACAAGAGTGCCCAGATGTCCAGCACTCCATGGGCTACTACGATCGGTGTTGCTTTTTGGGTTCGTGCGAAGTAAATCGAAAACACCAGGAACGTGAAAGCAACCGAGAACGAACCGTCCCATCCGTAATAGAGGTGGTACGACCACTGGATGGCGACGCTCGATATAGAAGCAAGAAACCAAGAACCTGTCAGAGCTTTGACTTCTGTCATGAGGTATGCGCGAACTATCAATTCCTCAAAGAACGGATTAATCAAGGCAAAAGGAATCGCTAGTAATGATGAATGGGAGGACAGATCGGCAGCAGATACTCCGTTCGCCCCTGGTGGAAAAAGGGCGTGATGCACGGAGTAAACGATGAAGCCGCCCACTATGTAAGCGACGTACGAAACTAATGTGAGGCCGAGCCCAACGCCTACGTCACGGACCGACCATCGTAGCCCAATATCTCGGAAGCTCAGGCGACGCCGAGACAGAACATACCAGAGGAGGAAAAGGCAAGGTATTTCCTGAACGAATCCTCGTGCCCATCTGAACTCTGAGACCATCGGAAGCGCAGCTTTGCCAGCGTTCATCAAGTAAAGGCTGCTCAGGAAAGAGCCGCCGAATGCAATGACCAGGACGAGCGCAAGTTCAAACCATCGAACACGCCTGTCGCTGGAGGCCATGGCCAGCACCCCGGCAGGTGCGTCCTCACCGACGCCTTTCAATTCAGTCGACACGATTCCTAAGGGTATCACTGCAAATTGGAGGATTGTGACGCGTCATCACAGAAATCTAATAGGCTGCTCGTGTCAGACGTGGTCACTAAGCAGCCGCTCTGGGAATTAGTGAGGGAGACTGACTACCTGACTGTTTCCGTGGTTGCGAGTGGATCGCCGACATTCCGGAAGTTAGTTTGTCTGGTGGTTTGCGCTCCAAAGGCAACCGCAGATCCTTCGACTCACCACCCCCAAACTGAAAAGCGTTTGGGGCCCCTTTCGCTCAGGATGACAGGTCATTTGTTGTTATGGACTTTAGAGA
>JBEKZG010000384.1:0-4272 GCA_049510095.1 Occallatibacter sp. | reverse complement strand
ATGGCGCGAGCGAAGAGCATAACGCTGCTGTATATGCGAACAACGTGCACAGCGAAATGGCTAGCGAGGTTGGTGAGTTGCGGCGCGAGCCATGCAGGATCGACAGGCTGATGCCGGCCAGAAAAACAACGATTAGAGCGCCGAAGAGAGGCGGGCCATACAAACCGTTGAAGGTCTTAATAGCCCAGCCATTCGCCGTTCCATCGTGAGCCCAGTGAATCGCGTAACGCTCTGGTATCTGCCGCCAGTGTATATATACGTCCAGGGATGCCGCGCAGGGAATTGCGAGCGGCGGAAGAAAGCGCCGGGCAATGCGCGGGCTGTGATCGTCCGTATCGGTGAGGCTTGCCGTGCGAATGCTGCCGCCGGCTACCGCAAACTTCCGCGCGCTTGCGTTGGCTACGGCAAAGCCGCGCAGGGTAGCGATCAGATACACGGCCATCGCCGCTCCAGCCCCGAGATATATCCACGAGATCGGCACGAGAATCATGGCGAGCAGGCAGGCGATACTCCACGGCAGCAGTTGCAGTTCATAGCGCCGAATGACGGCCGCGCCCTCGTCGCCATACCGTATCGGGCCGGGCACGAGAACGCCAAACAGCCGTTTTCCGTGCAAGTACGGTAGAGCGTGTTCAGAAAGAATCAGGAAGGCCATGTAGGCCAGGACGAACATTCGGACGGTGGTCATCTTTCTAGCTCCCGAGCAAACGATTTCAATTCTGTAGCGATGCGAAGGGTATCCATGCCCTCGGCGCGCATCTGCGCCACCAGTTCTCTCAGGCGTTCACCAAAGGGATTTTGGCTTGCGGGCTTGGCTCCCTGCTTCGGAGTTGCCCGCTCAATGACAATGGCGCCGCGTCCATGCTTCAGGTCGAGCCATCCCTCCTCGGCAAGCTCGCGGTAGGCCTGAGCGACCGTATTGAAATGGACGCCGAGCTCCATGGCCAGACGCCGCACTGTTGGCAGCGGTTGACCGGGCTTCATCCGCTCCTCCACCAGTTGAACCCGCATGGCATCTACGATTTGCCGATAGGCGGGCACGGAGGAACTCAAGTCGATTCTGATGGTGCAGGTTTGCGTCATGAGATTGTGTACTGTGTACAAATACACTGTACACTTTTCGGACTAAATGTCAAGCGCCCGTCGGAACAAGAATCCCGGTGCCCAGCGACGGTCTCGATTCAGCGTCAATGTGGTTAAAGGATGCGTGGCGTACTTTCGAATCTGACAATCACTTTTCTGACACTGTCCGCTATTGGGAGAATCGGTTGGAGCGAAGGCGTCGGCTCGCAAGAGACTGGGACATTGTATTGGAATAGCATTTGGAATGGATAAACGCCTTCCTTGTCCGAGAAAACTCCACCGGCTCTTCGCATCAGGAGCCACAAGATATTTGGCCCTCAGATTGGTCCCCCGAACACCGAAGGCTTCGGGAACGCTTCAGGATTCGTGCCAAATCGGGTATCAATTCGAGCAGAGGCTCAACGTACTAGAGGCTTTCATGCAATCTCCCGCAGCATGATGCAATGTCGGAAGTCGGAACACTGCTTCGATAATAAACAGGCTATTCATTGGCAAATCTAAGAAAATAAGAAGGTTAGGCGATTTTTGCACCGTCCGCGATGACCGCGCCTCCCGTTCAATTCGCCTCCTGGGACGCTTCTTGCACGATAACGTCGGCGCCTATCGGCTCAGCCAGCCCTGCGCCCAATATGAGGCCGCATTCGGGCGTCCCGTCGCGTCAACCGGCGCCCAACAACAAGTGCGGATGATCTTGTTACCTTATTCCCCGAGCTATGGAGCGCGTGGCTCCGGAGTTTGATTCAGCCTACTGGCCCCAGCCCGTGCTCATTGTCTGCTCTTCGATTACATCTCCAGTCCCCGCCGTTGAGCCATCCGGTATTGGCCCACGGCCCAGTCTTGGCCTGCTTGTCCTGCGCGTTTCGCTTCGGCAAAAATCTCCGCCATCTGGTCTGCAAGACTAAGACGCGTCTGTCGGCTGGCGGCTGCTTCGCGCAGCAAGCGGAGATCTTTTGCACCCAGTTCGATAGTTGCCCCAATATTTTCCGGCGGATGCAGCATGATCTTGGCATACGCGGTGTAAAACGGAGATTGGAACAGTGCGTTGTTCACGGCCTCGAAGAAGGTTTCAGGGTCGATCCCTTGTTGGGTTGCGAAAACAAAGGCTTCGGCGAGCGAATGAATCATCGCGCTTATGAGAAAATTACCGCCAAGCTTGACTGCATGCGCCTGCCTCGGTTCGTTGCCGACCACAGTTATCCCTCGCGAAAATGCCTCCAGCAACGGACGAGCACGGTTCACGGCGTTGTCAGCTCCGGCTGCCACCACCCATAGCCGACCTTCGTCGGCAACGCTTGGGCGGCCAAATACTGGCGCTCCCACAAAATCGATGCCCCGGTTCGTGTGCTCGAGGGTAAGCCGCTCACTGAGCGCAACGCTGATCGTGCTGCACGAGATGTGAAGCGCGCCCGGGGAAAGCGCGTCAATTAACCTGTGGGTGCCAAAAAGGACTTCTTCATACGCCGCATCGTCAAAGAGCATTGTGATCACAGCGTCGGCACCGAGTTCAACCTCTGCCGGGGTAGCTGCGGCGATTGCGCCTTCGCGGATCAGCGGCTTCGTGCGCGCTTCGCTCCTGTTCCACACCGACAATTCGTGACCGGCAGCGAGCAGACGCAGCGCCATCGGTGTTCCCATGTTGCCCAATCCTAGAAAGCCGATTTTCATGGAAATCCCTCTCCTTTAGCCTGTTGCTGGTTCTAAGCATGTTAGCTTGGGCTGGCGCACAATCATCCCGCATCAACGGCCTTTATATGACCTGTTACAAATGAGTCCGCATCGGCCGGCTATCCGGCTAGTAGGTTCTCGGACAATGACCTGCGAATAGCCCTTCATGTTCCACGAGTGCGGGACCGAATCATCTCCGTGTCCGAATCTCCGAGCTATTTCGACCACCGGGGTGGTCTTTTCTGCAGAAACGACGTAATGCCTTCCTGAAAATCCGCTGTCTCGCGGGCGCGCGCATTTGTGTTTAGCGCATTTGAGATCGCCGCATCCAGCCAGGGTTTATGCTGCGCCGTGAGCAATTGCTTGGTCGCTGCCAGCGATTCCGGGCTGTTTGCCGCCAGGGCATGCGCGAGCGCACGCACATGGTCCGCCAGCGAATTCGGCGGGACCACTTCATTGACCAGGCCGAGGCGAAACGCTTCTTCCGCGTCGAAGAGGCGGGCCGTGAGCAGCAAGTCGCGGGCGCGCTTGTCGCCGATTTGCAAGGCAAGATAGGGCGATACGAGCGCCGGGACAAATCCGATGCGCACTTCGGTGTAACCAAATTTCGCAGTCGGAACAGCGAGGGTAAAGTCGCAGATGGTCGCCAGGCCGGTTCCACCCGCTATCGCGGCGCCGTGCACTGCGGCAATGGTGGGTTTGGGCAGCTCATACAAGGTGCTAAAAAGCATGGCGATTCGATCCGCGTCCGCGCGATGCTCGGCAGCGGTTTTGCCGCTCATTGCCTGCAACTCGGTCAAATCCAGGCCGGAACAGAACGCCGAGCCGGCGCCCTGCAACACGACCACACGGCAATCGCCCTCGGATGCTGCCTGCAGCGCGGCAATCAATTCCAGTTGCATTGCGGGAGTCATGGCGTTGCGACGCTCCGGACGATTCAATGTGATTGTCCGAGTCTCGCCTTCATCCGCAACAAGAATCGTGGTAAAGCTCAAATCGATCCTCCTGGCCGGCAAAATGCTTCTACGCAGTGAAGTCCGGTCACTGCATCACGGCGCCAAATTTCATTGCGATCTCGCGGTTGGCGCGAATCAATTCTTCCATCGGCCGGAGCCTGGGGATCTGCGCTCCCAATTGCTTCAGTTCCGCGAGCAGCGTTTCGGTGGGAATGTTCCCGACCAGCGCATCCTGAGCAAAGGGACATCCTCCCAGTCCGCCAATGGCCGCATCGAAGCGCCTGCACCCGGCTTCATAGGCCGCACGAATCTTCTCCGCTGCCTCGCCGGGGCGAGCATGGAGATGGACGCCAATCTCGATTCCGTCATGGGCGGCAATCGCCTGGCTCACCGCATCCGAAATCTGTGAAGTTGTGGCCAGTCCTACGGTATCGGCCAGCGATATCTGCCGGACTCCTGAATTAACGAGCAGATCGCATGCATCCGCGACTTCCTCCGCGCTCCACGGCTCACCGTAGGGATTACCGAATGCCATGGAGATGTAAGCGACCACATCGAGGCCCGCGTT
>JBEKZG010000383.1:0-4717 GCA_049510095.1 Occallatibacter sp. | reverse complement strand
TCAGATTGAAATGATTTACACGCAGGAACCCGCTCAGCCGCTTTAGTACATCCATCAGGAGGCCGCTAACCTGCTCTTTCCCCGGCAACTCAGAGTCAAGATTCTCCATCACCCAGCGCCAGCCGCCGTCGGTGAGTTCCAATGAGGTACCGCGACCCGCCTTTTTCTTCTCAAGGAGTTTCCGCCCAATGAGCCCGTCGCGGAGTTTCGTATCCAAATCTGGCTTGAGGTCGCCAACCTTCTCGACACGACCTTCGCGAAAGGCGAGTTGAATCAGTGCACGCCGTTGCTTGGGATGCAACCCATCCCCCAGCTTGGTCACTTCGGTCACAAGACCCTCCTTAACTCCACGCATCTTCGAATTTTTTCGATGGCCTTTGGTGTGTCGGATAGCACTTCATCGGAAGTAATCCGTAGCACCATGAAGCCAGACATTGTAAGTTCAAAATCTCGCTGACGGTCGGCTGCGTATTTGTCTCGTCTCCAATGCGACTGGTCATCGATTTCCACGACCAATCTACCCTCTGCCCAGAGCAAGTCTACGCAGGGATTGCTAAGCGGACCGAGGCGAACAAATGAGTTCCATTCGAATAGATCCGCCAGATTCATATCTGCCGCGATATACCTCGCCATCTTCTGTTCGCTCTCACTGAGAGGGTGCGGCTTTCCCCTCAGAGGGCGCGCAATAATCTCAGGCTCTTGGGCCTTTCCCTCTACACAAATCTGCGAGGCCGATTTTTCATCCGGCACAAAGAATAGCACTTCCGCATTTAAGATCTCTTGAATCCACAAAAGCGACCGTTCTATCGTTGCGGATCCTTCCGCGAGAAATTCGAGCCCCGCGCTCAGCCCAGCCTCCACTCGGAAGCAATAGTCCGGGAGCAGGCTGCGGTATTCAGCGAAGTGCGAGGCAGGTTCGTATGCCTTGGGGATTGGCAGAAGCCCAGCCCCCGCAAGCCTGCGGGCCGCGATTAGCCACGGTCTGGAGGGCGTGAGGTTCCATTCATCGAAGCGCGACAGAACCTCAGCGGCAGTGGCGCGAAGCATATCCTGCACTACGTCCCTTTGGAGCGGTGCGCGGTGCCAGTACGCACGAACGCGAATCCTCGGCCCGATGGGGTCGAGATAGTTCAACCACGTCTCGTGAGGATCAATTGAGGGAACGATTGTCAATGTGGATACATGATAGTCCGCTCTCAGAAAACAAGATAGATCCCGGGAAACGCCTCACAATCTGGTTTTCTAGCTCTGAGTCGGTCGCAAATTCAGCGGCACTTGCCGACTTCCCGGGACCGATCCTGCGATTGGCCTCAAGAGGTCGCACTCAAGGCGGAACGGCGACGTTCGCGGCGAGGCTAATACAATCCACGTATCGACTCAATACGTAAGCGGCCTCAGGTCGGGCCTATCCCGAAGAACACGCCAGCGTAACACGGCAAACGATCTACAACCTGATTAACGCATAGCAAGCGGCCTCACGAATGGCGCATTGACTACCAGCTGCCCGTCCGCCTGCGCATCGCAGGCCGCAAGAAAAGTTCGCATTGCTGGGGCATGACCGGTTTCGATGATTTCTCGTGCTTCAACAGCACGAGGGCCAGCACGTTGTTTCCATGCCGCTTGACCTGATGTTCTGCGGCCCTGGCCCTTGGGCATTTACGCGGCCCAACGAACCAGAAGGTGCTTCCTGACATGACGGATTCGGCGGACGCGGAAAGCACCATGCGGGGATTGTCAGTTTCCATCCATTGCCAATCAGCTAACCTTCCACCCCACACTTGCTTTGCCGCAAATGTGCCGTTAGTCATTTCGTGCCAGACTACAAGTTCTGCATGCCAAAGTCCCAGCCTCCGCAATCGGATGAACATGGCCGGAGTACTAACCCGATAGTGGGCCGCCATCATCTGCAGTACGTCCAGTGACACAGGCTTGTCCTATGCATGGGCACTCCATTCTCCGGCTTGAGAAAGCCGCGTAGAAAGGGCTCTTTGGCCTCAGCGAACACCGCCATGTCCACCGCACCTTTGCCGCCACACGACACCGCACTCAAAGCCTTTACCGGCAATTCATAAGAATTGTGCAGGCCGGCATTGCCACTGCGCGGGTCTTCCAGGCCCTCTCAACAGGCTGAGAACTGCTCCAGGGAATCTTCACAGGACATAGCAAAACCCTCCTGCAAGGGTCTCGCTTCAAGCCCTCATCCGGGAAGTATCGCCGCTGGTGCGGCGCAATTCCAAATGCGATTGCCCTGAGACTCCCTTATTCAGCACTTGACATTTTGCGGGGATAGTGGGAGATTACCCTTGATTTCCCGGTCCCTATCCGGCGGACTCGAATCTCCGGCTGCTTCTGCATTCCTCCGGCGGGAGGTGTCAGAACCGAGTTTCGGCGATGGTTATGAGCTTCCTGTCGAATCTTCCCGCACTTGCTCCAGTTTCAGCAGAATCCGATTCCAGGCCTGAATTGCATATTGGTCTTTCGGCAGGCAGGAATGCCAAGTATTCAGCGGCTTTGATATGCGAACTCTTGCCGCGGAGAATCCAATGACGAAAAGGAATTTCCCGCTTTTTCCTGCCGTGGTTGTTGCCGTTACTCTGGCTTCTGTTGGCTCCGGCGCGGCTCAGGACAAACGCGTTCCTCTCTGTTCCGACGATGCGAATGGGACCTGCAACGGCATCAGCGTGGGAAGGCCGAAGGTCTTTGACAATCACACGCTGTCGCTGATGATTGACGGCCTGACGCAAACGCTGACCAAGATGCAGAGCTTCATGGACCAGAAGAGCGTTGCGGGAGCGATCGCAAACACGCAGGGATCAAGCCAGACGGACACCACGACCAGCGTCAATTTGACGGTGAATCCGGGGGGGACGCCCGCGGCTCCCACCCTGGATGCAGCCGCCACGCCGCCCAGCTTCAATCCGGGTTATGGCCAGAGCGCCTCGGACCTGCTGACCGACCAGGTGAATCTGACGTATCAACTGTTCAACCTGCAGATGATCCTGGACCGGGCCTTAAGCGACCGGCTGTGCAAGGAGGAAGAGACTTGTCCGCAGCGGAAGGAGCAGGACAACCGCACGCGGCTGCAGGCGGTGCTGGGGTTCAATGTGACGATCGATCCGCCGCGGGCGGCGACCGATGCGGCGGCGGTGGTGGAGATTACGCTGAGCAGCAAGACTGGGCCACTGTCGCTGGTGACAATGATGCCGCAGGAGAAGACGTATAACGCATCGGCCTTCAGCAGCAAGTCGAATGCCTTTGGGGGTGCGGCGGCGGCGGGGACGGTGCAGGTGGGCGGCAGCGCCCGCAAGAAGAGCCAGATCTTTTATCTCTACCGGGACAACGACACGCTCTCGTACGAGCGCATGACGGCGGACGCGAAGACGGTGGTGTTTGGATGGATGTTCCGGCCGGTGCTGGGCCGGCGCTCGGTCTCGCCGGGGCTGCGGCAGCTATTCGCTGTGCTGGCCCTGCCCAGCCAGGATTGCGCTGCATCGGCCGGCGCCAAGGTTGCTGAATGCACGGCAACGATCAGTTCGAAGATGAGGACCTACTGGAAGCAATACGACCGCAAGACGCTGACCTCGTTCGAACGGCGGGATGCGAACCGCGCCAGTGAATTCCTGTATGGGGTTTCGATGGGGATGGCCAAGCCGCAGATTTTTTCCGACCCGCGATACCTCTACGCGCAGCCAGTTGCGGACGATATCGATGTGCCCTCGACCTCGGATTACCAGAGCGGACTTCAGCCCAAGGTCAATGCGGTTACCTGGCGGCCCGCGGGCAACAAGAACATCATCGTCTCGGCGCGGGGCATGAACTTTTTCTACGGGACCAAGGTCTTGCTGGGAGACAAGGCGTATAGCGAGAGCCCCGCTGCCGGCGAAAGCGCGGGGCTGACGCTGAAGTCGGATCAGGCGTTCGATCTTATGACCACCTTGGACGCGCTGGTGGCGGGGCCGGGAATTGTCCTGGGGCGCTATGACAATAGCGTTCCCCTGACCAACCCGGCGAACCAATTTCATTTCCGCGACGAAGCGCGAGGGTCAGGCGACGAACAACCGACGGGTTTCCTGAATGGCTTCGAGATGGCCAACGTGGTGCTTACGCCCTCGATTACCGGCTTGCGCAAGATCCAGGTTTACCTGCGGCGAAAGCTCTGCGCCGGGAAACCGGACGCGGCCGACGCCTATTGCCTGACGGAAGCGAAAAACGAGAGCACTCTGGAGGCCGAGGTCAGGGACGCGCTGGCTAAAGTCAGTGCTCGCCGCGGCGGAGCAGGCTCTGAACGCGACGGAGGCCGAAAAAAAAAACACACTCGTGCTGCTGGAGCGGGCCGACAAGGATGTGGAAGACCGGGAGAGGGAGCTTGGTAATGCAGAGGCCAAGAGAAATGCTCACAACCGTGCCATTCGCGATCTGCAGGTTTCGGACCTTCCCGTCGAAAACCTCAGCGGCAGAACCACGCTGGAGTCGCTGGTTCTGTCGATCGATGGCGCTGCACTCGAACTCCCGTATTTCTTCTTCGACTTCGAGGACCCAATTGCCGGGGTGCACGAGGTTCTTGTCGAGGCCAATGTGAAGGACTCGCAGATTGCCGCCGGCGGCGGTACGGTCAAGGTTACCTTCCCGTTCTACCCACAGGATCGCTGGTCAGCGACCTACCAGATGCACGATGGCAGCCAAAGCTTCGAGGTGATGCGGGTCAGCGAGAGCAGCA
>JBEKZG010000382.1:0-5945 GCA_049510095.1 Occallatibacter sp. | reverse complement strand
CCAACAAAATAGTGCCGCGCAGTTCGCTGCCTCGTCTGCCCCTCGAGAAGCGATTATCCGCGCCGGGGCGATGATTTCGCCCGCACTTCATGGACGTGCACCGCGGCCGGCCAGGCGAGGGGGCTTCTCCAGTTCGCTACAGTACCTGCCATTGGGACGGCAATCTTGTCGGCGTGCATATATTCCTGGGGCACACCGGACTGGGGTCTAGCGGCGCCTGACAATCCGATGATTTGCGAAGGACTGACGGACACTATGCACAATGGCGAACGCAAGCAATCGAATTGCAAATGCACACGCCGCCGGTGTTGTGGGGAGTGGCATCCCGGCGAAGGACACACGCCGGAGTCGACGCCGAAAAGCTCCTTCTCTTACGGAGGTGCATGTGTGGACAACTGCCGGAGCGCCGGGCTCGCGTCAGCAGCAAGCGCTTGCCACATGAACACCGGTCTCGGAGCTCCCATGGTTGACTTCAGATCGAGGCGTTCATAGACACTTGCCTCGAAAGGCGCGGATATCCGATTAGTCACGGCAGAGGTCAACAACCCACCTGGACGAAAAGTCGGCTTCTCGGACAAGTGCCACAGAAACGTCTTGCGGGCTTGCACCCAGCTTTGTGCATGATAAAGTACGCCATCGCCAATAACCTGAAACGACCGCGTCCAAGCTCTTTCAGGCGCTGTTGCTGACGACAGAAATCCCGAGGTGATCGTTCACCGCGTCTTGCAGCTTCTGTTTGCTGCCGATATACCGTTCCGTTGTTTGCACAGAAGCGGGGCCAAGCAGAAACTCAATCTGTTCCAGTTCGCCCCCAGAGCTGTGGCAGAGGCGGGCGCAAGTGCGGCGGAGGTCATGCGTTGCCTGATGATTTATGCCGGCCTGTTCAGCGCACCCCTTCACTGCGTACCAGACCACGTTTGCTGTGACGCCAGAGAGTTGTAACATCCCGCCCTTCAAGACCTGCCTGAATACTTTACCGTCGCTCACGCCGGAATGTCGGAGCCAGGCATCTACCAGTTCCTTGGCTCACCATGGCACCGGTACGGTTCGTATTCTTGCTCCCTTGCCGATCAGATTGACAGTGACCCAGTGGCCCTCTCTCGATTGCAGCCGATCGAGGTTCAAGCCCACGACTTCCGAGCGTCGTAACCCGCATCCCAACAGCAGTCCGACCATCGCTCCATCTCTCCAGCGGCGTAAATTGGTCTTCGAAGCAGCGTTCGCTAGCTCTTGAGCCTCATTGCGGGTAAGCCAGTTACCCATCTTCCGTCCGAGCCGCTTGGCTCCTTTAGGGAACCTCTGTGCAGGTTCGTGTTTCTTTAGCGGCGAAGCCAGATGGGGCTGATTTTCAACGGTCCCAATCGAAAATCGCTCGAAATAGCCGCCCGCCAGCTTGTTTTCATGGTTTCTGAAGGCCGTTTTTCCGGCCTGCGGAGACACTATGCCCCTTGAGGGGCCAACCGGTTGCGGTGTTGGTATAGATTCACCAGCGCGAAGGCCGCGCACAGCCACTCATGGTTCTTCTTCAAGCCCCGATAGCGCACTTTGATAAATCCAAAGACGCGCTTCAGGATGCGGAACGGATGCTCCACCTTGGCCCGCACTCTGGACTTGGTTCTGTTCTTGCGCTTGCCCTCTTCGTCCACATAGTTCTTGAACTTGGTCCGGCGGTTGGTCATATCCTGCGCACCGGGAGCGGCGGCATAAATCGCCTCTGTCCTTGATAGCCCGCGTCTGCCCAGACCTTCTTCTCGTCCCTGTGCAGCAGGTCGGGTAACATATGCGCATCGGCCACGCTGGCTGCGGTCGTTATCACCGAATGCACTATGACCTGCTTCCACCCCACGGACGAAGACCCATCCGTGGGAACCCCGGCCTTGCTATCCACGCCAATATGCGCCTTGGCTCCGAAATACCACTGCTGTCCCTTCCGCGTCTGGTGCATCGCGGGATCGCGCTGGCCGGCGGAGTTCTTCGTCGAACTGGGATCGTTGATCGGCGTTGCATCCACGATGGTTCCAGTGCCGATGCGGATGCCTTTGCTATCCAGATAGAGATTCACCGTGTCCAGCATCTCGCCGCACAGCTCGTGCTGCTCCAGCAGATGACGAAAACGCAGGATCGTGGTCTCGTCGGGCGCCGCGGCCGCGCCAGGATCGACTCCGGCGAAGCGGCGAAGAGCCGGCGAGTCATAGAATGCCTCTTCCATCCCGGGGTCGGAAAGATTGAACCACTGCTGCAGGAAGTAAGTCCGCAGCATGATTGGGAGGCCCACCGGCTGACTCCCGTTGCCCGCCTTGGGGTAATGAGGCTCCACCAGCGCCAACAACTCCGGCCACCGCACCACCTGCTCCATCTGGTCCAGAAAAAGATCCCGCTTGCCCTTACGGCCAAACTTCTCGAAACTCGCCTGGCACACCAGCGTTTGCTGCCTCGTCGCGCTTATTGCGCGGCGCTCTGACCACACAAGCAGACTCGGACGCCGGCCGTTCTAGCAGGAAATCGGCGCAGGCCGCGGACTGAGACGGGTGGGCCAAGCGGACCTGCGAGGTAACCGCGCGCACCGGCCTTGAGAGTTTAGTCGATAGTGATCAGGCTGGCTACGTAGTGGGCGTTCTCGAAAGTTGTGGTCACAATGACATGATCTCCCAGGTGGAGATCGTGGCCGCTTGGGAGATGGGCGGAATCAAAGAATACCTGGTAGCTTTTGTTATCTCGTGGATCGATCAGAACCAATGTTCCAGAGTGCGCATCGAGGGCGGAGAGATTCCCGCTGAATACAAATGCAGATCCTGGTGTGGCCAGGATTGCCATTTGGCTCACAACGCCTCGGCCCTTGCTGTCAGATTCAAATCTGACCGAAATGAGAGAGCCCTTGACGATATCTGAGGCTCCAGAGTGCTGTGAAGAAATCGCTTCCCGTCCGACGCGAGCGACCGGCGTGTTCACCGGCACGACTAGCTTGATTGGTTCATGAGACAGAGCGGAACTGACAGTTAGCTCACGAGTGTCTGAGTTGTAGTTCAGGACCAGGCCCTGGTACTCGCCTTCCGGGGACTGCGAAAGCACATGGATGCTTAAGGCATAGACGCTTGTTCCGTCCAACACAGTTTGGACCGAGGCGTGATCATCGGGATCCAGTTCGCGGAGAGAAATCTTCTTTCCATCGCGATACACCTGGGTACGTTCGTCGTACAGCACTTTCATTTTCTGCTTGCCAAAGACTTTGAGAGTCAACACATCGCGTACGGGATCCACATTGAGGATCTCACCGCCCACGATCGTGCTCTTCCCTCGAGGGACGGACGGAAGCGCGGGCAAGTCAACCGACGCGCTTTCCGACTTTAACTCGGGCCGTGAGTTAGCGACTTGTTGCGAATTTGCACTCAAAACGGACACTTGTGCGATTGCCACAGCGCCGGACAAAACTACCACGAGGAGACGGTCCATAGTGCACATCCTTTATCAATTGCAAATGGTAAGTTGTGAGACAAGTGGCTTGATGGCGTCGCATGAGTTGGAGTGGCATGGTAGGGATTTCAAGCAACCAGAAGTCACTATGCATGCCGGCAATGCCCTCCAGCGTTGCGGAACGAAAGATAGTGCGCCCAATGGAGATTTACCTTATGCTCAACCGGACCCACGGAAAGGTCAAAACAGCACAATGTCCAAGACGCCACTAAGATTCATCGCCGCCATCGCAGTAGTAGCAATCATGGGGCCTCTTGGTGCCTGGGCGGGAGACAATCTAAAAATCACCATCCCAAGGCGCAGCGAGCTGACGCCCGTTCAGCGCCTCAATCGGGAAGGTGTTGGAGCTATCAAGAGACAGCAATACGAAAAAGCCGCAGCGCTTTTTTATAGGGCGTATCTCTATGACCCAGCCGACCCTTTCACGCTGAACAATCTGGGCTACATCTCCGAGTTACAAGGAGAATTGGATCGCGCGCATAAGTTCTATGCGTTGGCAGCGGAACAAGGCTGCAACGCAATCATCGCGCTGAGCAACGCGAAGAGGCTGGAAGGTAAGCCGATGCAGTACGCATTCGAGAGCCTTCAGGATATCCCTATGCGGGTGAATCGTATGAACGTGGATGCAATGGGTCTTCTATCAGAAGATCGGGGTCTGGAAGCGATTACTCTTCTGCGGGACGCTCTGACCCTGGATGCACAGAATCCGTTCTGGATCACATTCCGCAGAACTTGTAGTTGTGACGCTTGACCGTACGTGGAGAGGGAAACCGGTGAGCGCCATGGCGGCGGCGAGTGCGCGGCGACTGGAAGGCCGGCTAAAGAAGATGGATAGCGCAGAGGTGAACGCCGTTATGTTGAACCTTCGCGGAGTATCCGCGGCGAATCAAAACGAATTGCCTGCGGCAAGACAAGACTTTATTCATGCTTACTCGCTCGATCCGGCTAGTGCGTTTTCGCTCAATAACCGAGGGTATGTTGCGGAGATGGACGGCGATCTTGAGACGGCGCAGCTTTTCTATAAAAAGGCCCGGAAGTCCAGCGATTCGAATGCACGTGTCGGGCTGGCAACCCAGCATGCAGCCGAGGGCAAGAGGCTCTCAACAGTGGCCACTGAAAGCGACCACCAGATGGATGGCGAGCTTGACAAGTACAGCCAGGAGCGCCGTCAGCAAACAGGTCCGATTGAACTGATACCACGGAATCATGGGGCTGACGGAAATCCGATCGCGGCACCAGAGGGACCTTTATCGCCCGACGTTCCGTCCTTGGTAATGCCATCGACGCCGCTGGCTCACTAGATTGAGGAAGGACCCGGATCACATGACCAATCGCTTCGAAGAGACCATTTCGCATCAATCGATGACGCTCCTTTCCCGCCTGCTGCTTGCTCCGCAGGCTGGCGGCGAATCGTATCCGCCGATGATGGCGGAGATGAAGCGGGACGTTCGCAGCATCGGCCGGGAAGAGTTCGACAACCTGGTAGCATTGGCCAGCTCGAACCATGTGATCGTGCGTGGGATGGTAATGTTCCGCGACATGATGCGCGAGGCAGGGGATGCGATTCGCGTGGAATGGGCACAGACCGCCCTTGCGGCTGAGCAGGTGCGCATCACCACGGCACTGTATTTTCTGGAGGAAATTTGCACAGAATTCGAACACAAGAAATACGACGTGACGGTGATCAAGTCTCTCGATCACTGGCCCGATATCGGCAGCGATCTCGATCTCTATACAAATGCCGCCTCGGAAGACGTAATCACGCTTATGAAGCGGCGCTTCGGCGCACAACTTGCTCCACGTAGCTGGGGAGACCGTTTGGCGGGCAAATGGAATTTTGTTATCGCCGGGCTATCAGAGGCCGTGGAGATTCACATGGGGCGCCTTGGGCAAACGGGAGAACAGGAGGGAATTGCCGCACATTTGGTGGAAGCCTCACGACGTGTTGTGATCGGGAGACATGTGTTTCGAGTGCCGTCAGCGTCGGATCGGCTGATGATTTCAACTCTGCAGCGAATGTACCGCCATTTCTACTTCCGGCTGTGCGACATTGTCGACACTATCGCGTTGTCAGCGAGCGGAGGCATCGACTACTTTGACTTGCGCTCTTCCGCGACTTCCGCAGGAATCTGGGAGGGGGTTGCAACGTATCTTACGATTGTGTCGGATTACTCGCGGGAGTACGGCGGTTCAGGTCTTGATTTCCCGCAGTTCGTGTTAGAGGCAGCGCGGTTTGGTGGCGACGAAGTCTATTTTGCGAAGGACTTTCTGCGAATACCGATTGTGCCGCAATCGGCCAAGCTTTACGGAGAACAACTTGCCGGTATGCTGCGAAGGCGGGAATTGCAAAATGGCGCTCGACTCAGTTTGTTGCCGTGGCTTGCCACAGCAGCCCTGGTGGGGCAAAGAATCACTGGAACAGATAAGGGCATTTGGTGAGGAGCAGGTTCGGGTCGGGCCACTCGTAGTTGGAG
>JBEKZG010000381.1:0-4292 GCA_049510095.1 Occallatibacter sp. | reverse complement strand
GCGCCTGCACAGCCAAACTGGAAGTCGATGCAATAATCATGAATGCCAAAATGATCCGCTTCATTGTTCGTTATCCTTCTCCCGGCCCGCGTTTGCCTCCACGAATTTGTAAACGTTGTCCATCTGAGAACGCGTCACGGATGAAAATAGAATCGCACCATCTTACTCCCGCACACAGCTGTGTCGACAACAATGCATCAGAGGTGATGGTATAGTCTCCGGTTTGGCGATAAACTCGTCCGGAACCACTCATGTGACATGAAAGTCGAGGGTTCGCCGGCTCAATATGGTGGAATTGAATGATGCAAAACGTGAGGGTCACAAAAAAGGGAGAGCAGGGGCCGGTCCCTGCCCGCATGTTTTTAATCCTTGCCCGCAACTCACCAACAGCGGTTGTCTTTCGCTGGAGCCCCTCCAAATGGGTGCAGGTTCTTAAGTGGGACACCGAAAAAGATACTTTCGAAGCTGGCCAGTGGTTTCATGGCAGGATTTATGAGCGGCGCGCGGACCTCAGTCCAGACGGGTCAATGCTCGTGTACTTCGCGCAGAAAATCTCATTGAGGACGCTCCAAGACAGAGAGTACACCTATGCCTGGACGGCAGTGAGCAGACCCCCATACATTACGGCCCTCGCGCTTTGGCCGAAGGGAGACTGTTGGCATGGCGGAGGTTTATTTCAGGACAACAAGACTCTCATTCTCAACCACAAACCGGACGTGGCGAAGCCCCACCCAAACCACGTTCCTCATGTGTTGCAGGTGATTCTGAAGAATAACGTTTGCGGCGAGGATGATCCGCTGTATTCTGAGCGCCTTCAACGAGACGGCTGGGTTCTCAAACAGGAGTGGGTCGTTGAGTACCGCGGGTACCCGCTGGGATACACAACCCATCAACCGCAGATTCGCGAGAAGCACAACCTGGACGGATCGATGTTGATTCGGCTGACCCGCTCCATTGAGAACCTCGACTACGCAGAGGAATTTGCTGTTTCAAATGGGAACGATTCAGGCTTCATTCAATTGGAAAGGGCAAGCTGGGTGGATTGGGACCGTCGAGGAAGACTTGTGTTTGCCCGAGACGGAAGAATCTTCGAAGGGCAAGTCGGCGATGGGATGCTCCTGAACTCACGAGAGTTGGTGGACCTCAACTCCGCTACACCCGCTCCGGTTCGCTCTCCGGATTGGGCGTCACGTTGATGAAGTTTACAGTGCAATGGCAAACCAAAGCCGCACGCGTTTAAACCTGCGGTGACATGCAGACTAATAAAGCCAATTGCGTGTGAACTCTCAGAAACGCCCAGCCCGCTCTACCGCGGCCGCAGCGATTTAATTGCGTCCGGAAGATGCTCCTCAAGCAGCCTCGCACGCTCGGCTGCAATGTCTCCCAGGTACGACGGCACAGGCGTCGTCGTCAGCACCAGCACAAACGCAATCACTGAGAAGCAGATGCCGGCGATGGCCGCAGACACAAGCATATGGTACATGTCAAACAGATCGAGTCCGAAGATATTGAACGCCACGTGTTCCAGCGGCTTGATGTGCCGGATCACCGCCAGCGCGAAGAGAAAAAAGATCACTGACAGCGAAGTCAACACCGCCAGCGCCACATCGAGGCTGCGGTGGAATTGCTGGCGCGAGCGGCAGCAGGCGCAATCGGCAAAATGCTGTTCGTAGTCCCTGCGCATCTCCGGCGAAATCCCGGAAATGTCATATCGCCAACTGGCTAAGATGGCGCCTACGACTCTGTCGTTGCATTTCGTTCCGGCCATAGACGTTTGGTCTCTCTCTTCAAACGATCCGTTCAACCGTCAGGGGTACACCGCGCACAACCTCCGGTAAGGAGGTTAACAGCCTTTAGACGCTTCGCACACGAAGTGGATTCATTCGCGTCTCAGTCTTTTACGCCCTGCAATGGCTAAAAACCGACCGTTTCCTTGCCATCGCTCGATACGGTGTGATGCTGTCGTGCTTACCATTGTAACCTAGTTTCATCGTTACTCAAAAACAAATAGCGGAGAGCGGCTCCTGCTGGCAGGCAAGCAGTAGCCGGTTGGCCAAAAGGCTCGCCCGGCCATTCAGAGCGCGCTCAGCGGTAACCCGCGCAAGTTCCGGAAGATTATTGCTTTCAGACAGATGCCCCAGAATCACATAAGCGGCCTGGCCATCGTAGTCCTTTTCCAGAAACCCCGCCGCTGCCTCATTTGACAGGTGACCAACGCGCGAAAGCACCCGCTGCTTCACCTGCCAGGGGTAAGGGCCGTCCCGCAGCATCTCCAGGTCGTGGTTCGATTCCAGCAGCAGCAGGTCAACGCCCTTCAGCTGCGCCTTTACGTTAGGCGGAATATAGCCCAGGTCGGTCGCCACCGCCATCCGCACCCCCTCCGCGCGGAACACAAAACCCACCGGGTCCGCCGCATCGTGCGGAATCGTGAATGGACTGATTGCGATGTCACCGATCTCAAACGGCTGGCCCGCCTCAAAGTACTCCACCGCCGGCAGCCAAGTCGGATCCTTCGCCGGATCCCTCGCCGGTTCCTTTGTCACACTGGCCGTCGCTGGACTACCCACCGCGGGCATAACAGAATCAGAAACTTCAGCCTGCGAATCGGGCTCCTCCGCATCGCCCTCGGCATCGCATTCGACCGTCTCAGCCTCCGCCTGCCGTTCCGCCGCCTGCTTCCTGCACTGTTCCAGCCACTGTGCATAGGTCATCTGCCGCCGCGGCGTCAGCCAGCGCATCCACGCGCGGTGCGTGCCCTCCGTGAAATACACCGGAATCCCCAGCTTCCGCGCCGTGACCGCCAATCCGTTGATGTGGTCCTGGTGCTCGTGCGTCACCACAATCGCGTTCAGGCTCTCCGGTTCCTCGCCCGCCAGCCGCATTCGCCGGAACAGTTCCCGGCAGCTCAATCCGGCATCCACCAGAATGCGTGTGCGTCCCCCGGTCACAACTGTAGAGTTGCCCTTGGACCCCGACGCCAGCACCGTGAATCGCACCATCTCTTCAGCATAGCGCGATCAGACGTTGATTGCTCACACCCAGGGGTTGCCAATCCTTGTTCAGCGTCGCATGGTCAGTCCCCCTGCGCAAGCGTTCAGGTCGCAGGAGAGTTTTTCCGTTTGCATTTACTGTCGGCTGCATTGAGATTGATCTGTCTGGGGACCTGTTCTCCATGACTTTCCCATAACCACCGCGGAAATTCGCAGATTCAGAAAAAACGATCTGCGCCCTTCGGACCTCATGTCATTCTTAAAAACTCAAGTCCTGCCAACAGGGCGACGCGCTTTTCCAGAACGGCTGCCCCTGAAAACATGCCTTGGCGGATTATGCATCAACTGAGATTGCTGCGGACCTCTGGACTGAGAGAGGCTTTGCGCGGGCGCGCGGAATCCATGGTCGATCTCCTACGGGCGCGCCGGAACCATAACAGCCAGCCGATCAACAGAAATGAGGCTGAGACGAGATAGATCAGGTTCGAAACGATCCACAGAATCGAACGAGCGATGAAACCAAATCGCGCCGCCCGTCGAGCCGACTCCTTAGGAATGACGACGGATTGGCTCCAGTCCATTGCCAGAAGACGAGGCAGGAATCCTTGGTGGACACACCCTTCCAGGTCATATACGCCGATTTGTCTAGTGAAGTGGCTGGCGACAATCAGATCGCGAGAAAACTCGTTCCAGTCCAGCGGACCGCTCCCAGTTCCGGGGTCTGCGTTGCCGTCCGTGCTGCCAATTCCAATTCCCCAGGCTCGCGGGCCCAGGCTCCAGATCATTCCTGCCCCAACGGGCCGGGCATAGCTCGTGTAGAGCATCAAGTAGTCCTGGTCTCCGCGGACGTCGACGGTTCCAAGCAAGCGGTCCGGAAGCGTGGAGTGCACACTGCGCTCTGCGGGAACGTACGGCATTCGGTAGATCTGAACAGGATACCCATGCGAGCGGATTCGATCGATCAGGATCGAATATGCTTTGCGGGCTCTGCTGATGCGGTGGAAATTCACGCTGCGGTCCAGTAGGGTTTTTATCAGGCGCCATTTCCGACTTTGGAGCCGCGCCAACTCGGCGAAATTGGGTTCGATATCCAAGCCGACAGCAGTCCATCGCAAACCATAAATTGTCGTCCACGCCTCAAAGTCGGCCACGCGGGCGGCAGCCTGGGGAGCGTCATCGGCGGTGAGATAGTACCCTTGCTCCTGGGGAAGCACGATCCAGCCAACCACCGGAATACCCTGCCGATTGAGAAGCTGCACGACGTCGGCGCGCTGCGGAGAAAAGTCTGTTGTGGGCATGGCC
>JBEKZG010000380.1:0-4303 GCA_049510095.1 Occallatibacter sp. | reverse complement strand
TATCCTACGGTGGCTTCCGACGGCTTCGATCTGCCATCCCTATCCTATGGCGCGCCTCGGCGTCATGACCCAAGGTGGGAGCCGGATGCGGTAGTTCCGCTCGTCCGGATCTGTGGAGGGGGCATGAGCGATCATGGTCCCTACTCCGACTGGGTCGGCCACCAACAACCGATAACCGACAACTCGCCTCTGCTACATTGGAAACGTTCCCACTCCAACATCGGGGGCCTGCGTTTTGCCGGGTTTTCGCTCGTTCCTCGTGGCCGCTCTCGCACTCCCATTCGCCGCTCACGCCGCTCCCCGCGTTCAGGCCGCGCCCGTCCCGCCGGAGATGCTCTCCAGCGCCTTTACCGTCACCGTCAACGGCCAGCCCGTCGATGTGGCCCACGCCGCCGCCAGCTACGACTGGGTTTCCTTCGACATCACCGGTCCCGTAGACATCGCCATCACCGCCGCCGAGCCCGGCTTCTGGGATCTCGGCGTCGATATCCAGCCCTGGCGTCTCGGCATTCGCCCAACGCGTGACGACCAAACCATTCGCTTTCATCTCGCCGCCCCAGCCAAACTTTCCATCTCGCGCCCCCGTGACTTCCTCAACCACGCCTCCATACTCTTTCTCTTCGCCGGCACGCCGCCCCCACCGCCGCCCTCCGGTCCGCACGTCACCATCATTCCCGCCGGCATCCATCGCCAGAGCCTCAACCCCAAATCCGGCGACACCATCTACCTCGCTCCCGGAGCCTTCGTCTTTGGCAGCCTCAACCTCTTCAACGTCGGCGGCATCCGCGTCCTCGGCCGCGGGACCATCGTCTACGAAGGCTCCCAGGACCCCAACACCGACGAAGGCTGGATGCAAAAGCCCGATTGGCATTGCATCGGTTCCATTGAAGCCCGCAACGTCCAGATCGACGGCTTTACGTGCATCGTCCGCGCCCGCACATGGTCCATCCAGTTGAAGGACTCCACAGACTTCACCTTCGACGATCTGCGCGTCATCGGCGGCAATCCCGGTAATGCAAATCAAGATGGCATGGACTTTCTCGGCGGCGGAGGCGCCATCGTCCGCGATGCCTTCATCCGCGCCTCCGACGACGATTTCGCCGTAATGGGCAACTGGGATGGATACACTGACGAAGAAATCCTCCGCCCCGGCCACGACGTTAGCAACATCCTCATCGAGCACAGCGAACTCTCCACCAGCATCTCCAACGTGGTGCGCGCCCTCTGGCCCCGCAAGATTTTCAACTCCAGCAACTTCACCCTCCGCGACTCCGACATCCTCCACGCCGGCATCGGTGCCTGCGGCCAGACCTTCGGCCTCCTCGGCATGTGGGGCGCGAACGGCGCAAAAGGCGACCACTCCAACTACACCTTTGAGAATTTGACGCTGGACGACTGGTATTCCCTCGTCCAGATCGAGCAGGAGCAGCCCGCCCTCCACGGTTTCACGTTTCGCAACATCTGGGCTCTCGACCAGCCTCCGCTCGCCGACTCAACCCTCAGCGGCAATGTCTCCGGAGTCATCTTCGATAACGTGAAATACGGCCAGTCCGTCGCATCCTCCAACGCCAATCTGCCCCTCATCGTTTCCGGTGCGGCGCAGCCGCCTCAGTTCGCGCCCGCCCATGAACTCAATGCCCGGTTCACCGTCGATCCGCCCTTTTTCACGCCCGGCCAGAAAGTTACCTTCACCGCCGAATCCTCACCTGGGGCCCGTTACACATGGCTCTTTGGTGACGGCACTCAGGCCACCGGTCGTATTGTCACCCACAAGTTTCTCGATGCGGACGGAACCGAGCTGGACGGCGCAGCCACCGGTGCAGGCCGCTTCCGCGTTCTTCTCCACGTGGAAGACAGGGCAGGGAATCAGGACTGGGCCGCGCAGGGTGTGGTTGCTGTAGCCAAATGGCATGACGACGGAGCATCCGTCATTCCCGCCGTTCCCGGCCTCACTTGGCAAATCTATCCGGGAGAATGGACTGAGCTGCCCGATCTCACCACGCAACGAGCCGTCTTTAACGGTGAATCGCCCAATGTACAGGCGGACGCGCACGGATACACGCGTTACCTCGCGGTCTGGGACGGCCTCATCGACATCCCCGCCGATGGCGGCTACACTTTCCATCTGTTAGACCGCGACGGCGCCCGCGCCGTCATCGACGGAGTCCAGATAGCCAAGACCGGTCCGCCTTTTGCCCAGGTCTGCGGAGCTCCCGGCAACGCCATGCGTTACGATCGCGGCTCGCTCGGCCTCCGTGCCGGCAAGCATACCCTGCACGTGGAGGGTCTCCACTCCGCCAGCGATGGCGCACCCCGCCTTCTATGGGAAGGCCCGAGCCTGCCCCTGACGGACGTGCCCCCAGCCGCCTACAGCCACCCGCGCCAGGATACCGTCATGCGATAGGTGAAGTCCGCTTTAAATAACCTTCGCGATCCATCGAACCCGCCGCAGCGTCGCAATGATCACCCAACTCAACGCCACTGCTCCCGCAAACACCATCGGTCCCTTCCCCGACCCCGGCAAAAGCAGCTTCAACAGCGCATATTGCAGCCAAATCGCGAAAACATAGTGCACCAGGTAGATGCCATACGCGTTCTCGCTGAGACTGTCCCAAAGGCGACGCGCAACCGCACCTCTCCCAACATCGAAGCGCAGAAAGAAGGCGATGAGGAAGAAGCTGGATGCCGCGCAGGAGAGCGCAAATCCTATCTCCGCCGCGAGATACTGTCCGCTTAGAAAGACAGCGATCTCGCCGGCATAAGCAACCAGCATAACGACGCCCCAGAGCAGCCAGCGCCGCGCCAACCGGCCTCTCGGGGCAAGCAGCCCGTCGCCAATGCTCACCGCACCAACGCATACACCTGCCAGGAAGTACAGCATGTAGTGAAACAACCGGCTTGTCTGGAAGGCAAACGGCCCAAAGCTCCACCACGTATCCGCGCCGTAGGCATGAACCATGGCGAGATAGAAAGCGGCCGAAAGCGTGACTAGGGCGAGGTAGACGAGCGCCGGACGCTCACCTGCCTTGCTCCAGAATCGGCCCGCGGATTCCACGGCGCGCGGTACCACAAGGAACAGCACTGCGGCCACGCAGTCGAAGGCCAGCAACAGCCACAGGAACCATGCCGGCCCGCCAGGCCAGTTCTTCAGTGAGATCCCCGTCCTGGCAAACGCCGGGCAGACCCGGATCGGCACCCGTGAGCCGATAGGTGGCGTAATAGGCCAGCGGCGCCAGGACCGCGATGCTCACCGCAAATGGCAGTCCGAGCCGCAGAAGGCGATGCTTGAGGAACGCCGGCGCGCCCCTGCGCTTCAGGCTCGGCCACACAAACAGTCCCGAAAGAAAGAACATCAGGGACATGAAAAAGATGTCGTTCGAGCCGACCAGGAAGCTGAACCCCTCCCAGCGCGATGGATCAACGACGGGGAACGCCTGCCACCACGCCGGCTGCGCTGTCAGATCGTGCGGTATCGGCGGCGCAAAAGGGTGATAAGCAAGCACCGAGTGATGCGCCACGACCAGCAGGGTCACAAAGGCCCGCAGATACGACAGCGACGGATTCCTTGTTCCATTCTTTGCAGCCGTGTTTTCAGACATAGCTTTCCTGTGGTCCCCCGCGTGGGGCGTTGATTGCCTGCTATTGGGCAAGGAAGCCTTACACCGTTCGAACTACCGGTCACGAACTCACCGCAGAGAGGCTCAGAGCACGCGTTAAATAAAGTCCTTCTTCCGCGATTGAATGAAGAACGCTCCGCCAAGCAGCAAGGCGATCAAGGCGAACTCGACTACGAGGGAGATTGTCGCAGCGGGAGGCCAGTAGATCGCAGTCCCAAATAATCCATTGCCGATGCTGGGGATGTGAGCCACGAGATAGCCTACGACATTCAGGGCCAGATTGCCGGTAACCATGGCGGAGATCGACCAGCCTTTGGACTCCGTGACCAGCGCGACCGCAATCATCAGGCAAGTGCTCACCAGGATCTCTACGGCCATGATGACGGTGTAGGCAAAAAAGCCATGGATGGCCGGCGTGGCAACGATCAAAACCAGGCTTCCTGCAACGATGGTCAGCCAGAAAGGAACGAAGATCAGCAGATTGCCCAGAATTTTGGAAGTAGTGTACTCAAGATAGGAGATGGGCAGGGTCATCACAAACGCAAGCGTCTGATTCTCCCGCTCTCCGAGCACGTTACCCATCACCGTCATCGCGCTGACCATGGCCATGATGGTTACCAGAAGAATGAGGCCGATGATGAAACCGGCCTGACCACCAACACAGACGATGCCGAGCGATACGGCCC
>JBEKZG010000038.1:0-13164 GCA_049510095.1 Occallatibacter sp. | reverse complement strand
ATGATGAGCCAATCGACTTTGGTCAGATTCAACAAGAACATCTCCTTCAGGTACAAGCAATCTTACGATGTGCGGAGAGGCAACCCAACAACTCTACGCAGCCACCCAACCCCAAGTCCAGCGGAAAATGAAAAGGTTTTCATGATTCCGGTTAAAGCAAAGCATCAATCATCCAATTCACAGTCCAAATCGTCGTCGGTTAAACTGGAGAACGGGCTATGATTGCAGGAGGCTGAGGAGATGGCAAACGTCGATTGGTCCGATTGTCCATTGGTTGAAGTAGTTCCTGGCAAGGTCAGTGGAGCGCCGCTGCTCAAAGACACTCGCCTGCCGGTCGAGGCCATCACCGGAAATTATGACGCCTTCCGTGATGAGGGACTATCGCCGGATGCAGCCATCGCTGAAACGCTCGACTGCTATCCCGAAGCGGGTCTTGACGCCATCAAGGCCATTCTCAATTATCGCGACTTTGAGCAGCGTTGCCCCTAGCGCATTCAGTTGTATTCGCGCTGCCTGGCCGAGGCCGAGGACTCGGAGGTTGAACGTGGAACTCCATCGCTATGCTAAGTTGCGCCCATACCTGTATCACCTCACGCACCGTTTGAATCTAGATTGCATGCGTGAAACAGCCCGTCTCTTCCCTGCGCAAACATTGATGCAGCGCGCGGGACAAACGGACTTGATGCGCGCACGAAGGATTGATCCGGCCCAAGTGCGTATTTTTGGATCGTTGGTTTCAATTCGAGATCAAGCTGTATTACACAGTCGTAACATCCAGTTTCCACCGGGATATAAATTGGAAGACTTCATTGAAAGCCTCAATCAACGAGTCTTCTTCTGGCCTGGAACCGGGGATGGACCGATTGACTACGGAATACGCCATTTTCAGCGATATCAGGCGGAGTGCCCGGCAATACTTCGGGTTGCCCTCCAATCCATGCTTTCCGCAAATCCCTCAGTAGCACCACGATTCTGCCGATTCAATTCTGGTTCACCTCGATGTTCGCATGGACGGAAAAGCCCGCGCGGTCCCGATGTCTTCCTGTTGACCGAAGACTTTAGCGGTACGCCGTCGGATGTCGTGGAGGTTACATTCGACGCGGAAATCTCTATTCCAATCGATTCCGAACTGGGCATAAGTCCACAAGGGCCGTGGAACAGTATGTTCCAGTAACATTCCCGCCTCAAATCCAATTGTTCAAAATAGGCGACCAGCCGCCGCATCGCCCCATGCGAGACAGTCGCCCTCTGATCCCTGTTCCCTGATCCCTGATCCCTGCATTTACACTAATGAAGCATGATTCCCACCCTCACCTGGACCCCCGACGGCGTAAGTTTCATCGACCAAACCAAGCTCCCCCTTGAGGAGAGCTACGTTCTCGCCACTACGTATGATCAGGTAGCCGACGTAATCGTTACCATGGTCGTCCGCGGCGCGCCCGCCATTGGTGTTTCCGCCGCCTACGGCGTCGCCCTCGGCGCACTGCACACCAAGGCCGCCACTCCCCAGGAATTGGCCCCAGAATTCCAAACCATCTGCGCCCGCCTGGCCTCAACCCGTCCCACAGCGGTCAATCTCTTCTGGGCCATCGACCGCATGAAGCGCCTCTTCGCCAAACTACTGGTTCAAGGCGACTCACTCATCCAAATCCAGCAAAAAATCCTCGCCGAAGCCCACGCCATGTATGCGGAAGATATCGCCGCCTGCAAGACCATGGGCGCATTCGGCGGTGCGCTGCTCCCCGAAGAAGGTGGAGTTTTGACCCACTGCAACGCCGGCGCACTCGCCACCTGCGGCTACGGCACGGCGCTCGGCGTTATCCGTTCCGCGGTTGAGCACGGCAAGCGCATTCACGTCTACGCCGACGAAACCCGGCCCTTCCTGCAAGGCGCGCGCCTCACCGCCTGGGAGCTCATGGCCGACCGTATCCCCACCACCGTCATCTGCGACAACATGGCCGCCAGTCTCATGCGCGCCGGCCGCATCCAGGCCGTAGTCGTCGGTGCCGACCGCATCGCCGCCAACGGCGATGTTGCCAACAAAATCGGCACCTATAACGTCGCCATCCTCGCCAAAGAGCACGGTATCCCGTTCTACGTTGCCGCCCCCTGGTCCACCATCGATCTAGCTACCCTCACCGGTGCCGCCATCCCCATTGAGGAACGCCCGCAAATCGAAGTCACTCACCACGGCGGAAAGCAGCTCACTCCTAACGGCGTCGGCATCTGCAACCCCGCCTTCGACGTAACTCCGTCCAAATATGTCACCGCCATCGTCACCGAACGCGGCGTCCTGCGCGAACCGTATGCCGAATCGCTCAAGGAGTTGGAACTCGTCGCTGAATAATTCCAGCCAAACGCCGCCGCCAACTACAATCAATGCTCTGGTGCTTGCCCGCCCCAAAATCTTTCGTCTCCGCCACCGCTCGCTCGTCCGCGGCATCTTGCTCTCCCTCGGCGCTTTCGCTGTCAGCCTGCGCCTTGCCGGATTCCCCGACATTCGCGCGCTCCACGGTTCCCGCTGGCAAATACTCGTGGCTCTCGTTGCCGCATGGGGCATGGTCGAAACGGCCCGCTGCCTGCGCCGCAGATGGAGCCTCTATCACGCCGGTGTCCTCCTTCTGCTTTATTCAGACCTCATGATTCTCGCCCTCGTATTGTTTCTGTGCATCTATCCGTAAAACCGTCGGCTGCTTTGCCGGTCCCAATCTCAGGTCAATCTATGAACAACCGCTCGGCTCCATGTACCATGGGCAAAACGCGCCGCCTCGGTCCCCGCGATATCATCGATCAATCGCCCTCGGCAATTTCCAGGAGGTAGACATGCTCAAAGGCTTTAGAGACTTCATCCTGCGTGGCAACGTTGTCGATCTGGCAGTCGCAGTCATCATCGGCGCTTCCTTCGGCACCATTACCGCATCCGTCACCGCCGATGTCATCACCCCTATCATCTCCGCGCTGGCTGGCACCCCCGACTTCTCGTCCCTCGTCATCCACGTCCCAGTTCTCAATCCAGTGCCACCCCCCGCGCATCCGCCTGCGAATTACATCCCGCCAGGCGAAATTCATATCGGTAAGCTGCTCAACGCAGTCATCAGTTTCGTGCTCAATGCAGGGGCTATTTACTTCGGAATTGTGCTGCCCATGCAGTATCTGCTCAAGAGGTTCGCCCCGCCGGCTCCGCCCCCGCCACCATCCACCAAGCCCTGCCCCGAGTGCCTAAGCGAAATCCCCCTGGTCGCCAAACGCTGCGCCCACTGCGCCCAGCCCGTGGCGTAGGTGGAAACCCGCTGACTTGCTGACTCGCCGACTCGCTGACTTAATCCAGCCCCCGCAGCGCCCGCGAAAACGCGAAGAACCCTAGAAACGCCAGCGTCGCAAGACCAGCCATCAGCGCGAGTGCAAGACCGGTCGGAATATGCCGCGAGAGTTCTCCCGCCAGAAGCGCGCCCAGCGGCGGCAATCCCAGAAAGCTGGTTGCATAAATACTCATGATTCGTCCGCGCATTTCATCGCTCGATAAATGCTGGATCGAAACATTGAAGCACGAAATCATCAGGATTCCGCTCATGCCCTCAAAGAACGCCAGGCACTCCGAGAGCGCGAAGCTCTGAGAAAAACTGAAGCCGATAATGGCCGCGAAAAACACGATCCCGGTGACAGTCACCACCACCCCGCGATGCCGGATAATTCCAAGTACGGCCACGGTCATTGCTCCCAAAACTGCCCCCGAACCGGACGCGGCCAGCAGCCATCCAAGGCCACTCTCCCCGGCGTGCAGCTGAATCTTTGCGAAATAGGGAATGAACGTGAGGAACGGCAGGCCCAGTAGGCTCACAGCCGCCGTCATCCAGATCATTACCCGCATTTGCGGTTCGCTGTTCAGGTACGCAAACCCGCCGCGCAAACTCGATAAAATGCTTTCGTGCCGGGCGGGCTTTTCCTGCGGATACTTAATCCGCGTAAGCGCCCAAAGAACGGCCAGAA
This sequence comes from Occallatibacter sp., assembly GCA_049510095.1. Lineage (GTDB taxonomy): Bacteria > Acidobacteriota > Terriglobia > Terriglobales > Acidobacteriaceae > Telmatobacter. The sequence goes on along the minus strand of JBEKZG010000038.1, from coordinate 9,177 downwards.
AGCTCAACCCATTCAGGAAGAAGTTCCCCGCCACCCCCAACAGAATCATCGCGTACCCGCCAAGCGTCGGCCCAAGTATCCGTGACATGTTGAACTGCGCGGAGTTGAGCGCAATAGCGTTGGTCAGGTCTTCCCGCTTCACCAGCCTCGGCACCAGTGCCTGATAGCTGGGCGCATTCATCGACATGGCCGTCCCGTTCAGGAAGGCGATCAAGGCTACCTCCCAAACGGTGATCACCTTCCAATACGCCAGCCCCGCCAGCAAAAACGCCAGAATCATCAGCGTCGTTTGCGTGTAGATCAGCAGCCGCCGCTTGTTCACGCGGTCCGCAATCACCCCGCCAAAAAGCGTGAAGAACAGAAACGGAATCGATCCCGCGAAACCCACCACACCCAGCCAGAATGCGGAGTTAGCGGTCAGCGTCAGGACAAGCCAGCCCTGCGCCACGTTCTGCATCCACGTGCCGATGTTCGATAGAAAATTCCCGCTCCAGAACAGCCTGAAATTGGGATTTCGCAGCGCCCGCACTGCCTGCGGAAACCGGTCGTCCTCCGTATCGGCTATGGCAAGCGCAACAGCCGCAGTCTCCTCCGGCGTTGAGTCCCTGGTTTCCTCAACCAATTCGTCTGCCTCGCTCAGAGCCATTACCCCCACGACTTAGTCCAAGGATTAACTCCATTGGTTCTAGGCTCTGTCGCGGTCAGAAGCGTCATTCAAAAGGAATGCGGTCGATCGTCCTCGAAAGATTGCTCTCCCGGCAGCATGCTTTGGTGCAAAATGCGCGACACAAAGATGCCATCCTCCAGCCGCCGGTAAAACAGAATGTGACGCCCTTTTTCAAAGCGGCGCAGCCCCGGACGAATCCAGTTGCATTCGCGTCCAAGCAAAGGACTGGTGGCCAGCATCTTTGCGCATTCTTCCAAACCGTTGAGGTATCGCTCCGCCTGCGTCACGCCCCAGGTTTCCAGAGTGTATAAGCCGATTTGTAGCAAGTCTTCCTTGGCCGTGCGAGAGAGGCGCAGCGTGGCCATCGTTAGCTTGGGTTCGCTGACAGATTGAGCGTCTCGCGGACTTCCGCAAACACATCGCCCTCGGCAACGCCGCTTGCATCTCCTTCGTCGATAGCTGCGCGCAGAGCCGCCAGCTTCGCCTCGAAGACCCGCTCTTCGCGCTCCAAAGTCCGCAGCGCGGCGCGAACCACCTCGCTGGCATTCTCAAAACGTCCGCTTTCCACCCGCGAGAGCAGGAAGCTGTCAAGTTCCGGTGTCAAATTCACATTGCGGGTTGGCATTGTCGTTCTCCCTTTCTCCCCTCGCGCAATCCGATTTGGATTTGATCGTAACACCGGTTAGCAATCTTTGCCAATCGCCCCGCCGCACCGCGCCTTAGTGTAAGCTGTGAGTTTATCGGCCTCTCCCCGCGAGGTACAACGCTATGATTCCCCAGTTTCTATTGGCAGCCACGACTCTTTCGGCATCTGGCTTCATCGCGCAATCCCCTGCCCCTCGCCCTAATTTCAACGCCTTTGAAGTGGCAACCATCAAGCCCGTGGAGCACGAAGCCAAGTCATCCCGATACATCACAATGCAAGGCACAAGCCGGTTTATCGAGAAAGACTACACTCTCAAGCTCTTGATTGCCGCTGCCTACAATCTCAGCCCAAAGACCATCTCCGGCGGTCCAGCCTGGATCGAGTCCGATCATTACGACATCGCTGCCGTCACCCCAGGCGAAGTCCGCCCCACGCACGATGAACAGATGGCCATGCTTCGCAGCCTTCTCGCCGACCGCTTCAAATTGACCTTCCATCGCGAGCAGAAGGAGTTCTCGATCTACGAGTTGACGGTTGCCAAAGGCGGTTCCAAACTCAAGCCCAGCACCGCCCCTCCAGACGATCCCCCGCAGGTCGTCAGCACCGTCTATCCAGACCGCATGACGCTGCCCGCGCGCAACGTGACCATGAGCGATCTGACCTCGTTAATGCAGCGCGCCATGCTAGACCGCCCGGTAGTGGACAAGACCGGCCTCACGGGAAGATACGACTTCGATCTGGAATGGGCCCCCGACGAGACTCAATTCGGCGGTGAGGTGCCAACCGCGCCCAACGACGCTCCGAACCCGCCACTCTTTACGGCAATTCAGCAGCAGTTAGGCCTGAAGCTTGAAGCGACGCGAGGCCCCGTTCAAGCCCTCGTCATCGACACAGCGGAAAGGCCCTCCGCAAATTGATCATTGCCCCGCTCATCCCTCCCGCCGTCGCTCGCGCAACAGTCCGAGACTCTGCCGTCCCTATCTCTCTTCGAAGGGTTTCCCTCATGCCTCTGCACAAACCGCTCAACTTTCTCTTTGCCTTGGCGCTCGTTCTCCCTGCATTCGTCTCCGCGCAGAATTCGACGCAGGCCACCGCACCCACAGTCTTTGGCTACACCGACTTCACCGCCCAGGCCAAAATCGAAGAGAAATTCCTCGCCGTCCCCGACGCCAAGCTCGCCGGCCAGCATCTCAAAACCCTCACCGCCCAGCCTCATCTGGCCTCATCGCCTGAAGACCACAAAACTGCCGAGTATGTCGCGGAGAAGTTCCGCGCCGCCGGCCTGGAAACCGAAATCGTCCCCTACCGCGTCCTCATGAATCAGCCTAAAGTGGTCAAGGTTGAGGCCTTCGACCCCGCTGGCAAATTGCTCATGACAGGACCCACCCGCGAGCACGTCGACGGCGACCCTTACCAGGACGACCCGCGCGTCGTCATGCCCTTCAACGGCTCTTCAGGTTCCGGCGATGTCACCGCCGAAGTCGTCTACGCCAACTACGGCCGCCTTGAAGATTTCGATCAGCTCGCCGCCCAGCACATCGATCTCCACGGCAAAATCGACATCTGCCGTTACGGTTCAAACTTCCGCGGCGTCAAGGTCTACATCGCCGAGCAGCGCGGCGCCGTCGGTGTCCTCATCTATTCCGACCCGCAGGACGACGGCTTCTACAAAGGCGACGCCTACCCGAACGGCCCTTGGCGTCCCGAAACCGGCGTCCAGCGCGGCTCCGTCCAGTATCTCTTCCGCTATCCCGGCGATCCTGAAACCCCCGGCGTAGCCTCCACGCTCGATCTGCCCGTCTCCGCCCGCGTCTCGCCCGATTCCGCGCAGCCCCACATCGTTTCTATCCCCATCAGCTATCACGACGCCTCGCCCATCCTCCAGGCCCTCAAAGGACCCGGTGTCCCGCAAGGCTGGCAGGGCGCGCTTGGTTACCGCTATCACCTCGGTCCCGGCGGCGTCACTGTCCACCTCGTCTCACAGCAGGACTACCAGCGCCGCATCATCTGGGACGTCGTCGGCACCGTCAAAGGCTCCGAACACCCAGACAATTGGGTCGTAGTCGGCAATCATCGCGACGCCTGGGTCTACGGCGCGGTCGACCCCAACAGCGGCACCGCCTCCATGCTCGAGTCCGTCCACGGCGTCGGTGCGCTTCTCAAGCAGGGATGGCGTCCCAAACGCACCATCGTCTTCTGCAGTTGGGACGCCGAGGAGGAAGGCCTCATCGGCTCAACCGAGTGGGTCGAGCAGCACGCGGCAGCCCTCGAACACGCCGTCGCCTACTTCAACGTCGACGTAGCCGTCTCGGGTCCGGACTTCTCCGCCTCCGCCGTCCCCTCCCTCAAGCAGTTCATCCGCGAACTCACCCGCTCCGTGCCCAGCGGTCAGAGCGCCTCCATGTCGGGTTCCACGGTCTATAACCAATGGAAGAATGTCCACTCTGAGGGCAACGAGCATCGCACCTCCAACGCCCCGCCCGAATCCAGTGACGAACCCCGCGTAGGCGACCTCGGCTCCGGCTCCGATTTCACGCCCTTCCTCCAGCACATCGGCGTCCCCTCCACTGACATTGGTTCCGGCGGCCCTTACGGCGTCTATCACTCTGTCTTCGATAACTACGCCTGGTACGTCCAGAACGCCGATCCTCACTTCCCCTACCTCCAGCAGATGGCCCGCGTCCTCGGCATTGAAGCCATCCGCATGGCCGACACCGACGTCCTTCCCTACGACTACGTCACCTACGCTCGCTCCATCGATTCCTACATAACAGCCGCCAAAAAGAAGGCAGCGGACGCCCATCTCACATCGCTCGACTTCGCCCCCGCCGAAGCAGCCGCCGCCCGCCTTGACGCAGCCGCCCAAAAGGTCCATCAGCTCCAACTCGCGCCCGCTGGCGATCTGACCAAACTCAATCTAGCCCTGCGCCAGACCGAGACCGCCCTCATCACCACCGCCGGTCTGCCCAATCGCCCCTGGTACCGCCACACCATCTACGCACCCGGCGAGTACACCGGCTACGCCGCCGTAGTAATCCCCGGCGTCAATGAAGCCATCGACGCCAAGAACCAGCCCGTAGCCGCTCAGCAATTGGTAGTTCTAACCCAAGCCCTGGACCGCGCCGCCCAAACGCTCGCCTCTGCAAATTGAGGAGCGCTCAATGTTCACCATCGGACACGGATCTGGATGCGCCTTGTATCAGGGCACGAGTTTACTCGTGCCGCAAAGCGCATAGAAAGAGAGCTCGGGCTTTAGCCCCTGCCCGCTTTCTTCCTCGCCAAATAGCCGTAGCAATACGGATACTCATCCGGCGAACCAACCAGCCCCGCCTTCACCGGGTTCTGCGAAATGTACTCCCGATACCGCAAAAAACTCTCCCGATCGTCGGCCCGCATTTCGGAAAACCCGCGCTGCCAAACTTCACCCGGGTACTGGAAGTCCCGTTTCAGTCGGTAAGAGAATCCACCCTTGATGAGCTGCATAGCCTTCTCTATGGTCATTTCTCCCTCGACAGTCAACAACAGGTGCAGGTGGTCCGGCATTACCACGAAATCGTGCAGTACAAATTTCCGCGCAGCCACATACGACCGCAACACGTCGATAAGGAGCGTGGCGTTCCGTTCGGATTGGAACATCCGTCTCCCCATGCTTGTTTTGGTGGTAGCGAAGAAAACGCGCGAAGAACTGACCGTGTTTTCGGGACTGGCGTTGCGAGCGGGTATTGTCATCTCAAGAGCTAAAACCGAGGCCCTCTTTCTTGACCGAATGCCTGACTCTGCCTCACTAACGCAAGTCGGCCAGGCAACATACGCAAAAGGCCGGCTGCGGAGTCTGCTTCTATCTCCAACACCGACCGTCTGGCAGACTCATCTTACGCCATTAAATCTTGGCGAACCAACTCGGGTCAAAACTTACTTCTTCGACCATTATTGTGGCCACTCCAAGCTTTAGATCCTTTAGGAGGTCGCAAAGAGAATCACCATCGATCAGGTCAATCGCGGGTGCACCGTCGCGTGTTGCCTCCTTCTTTGCCTCAGCCGTGAACGTTCCAGTTGTAATGAACAGGCCTTTGTCCGTGCGACCCACCATCGCCCCGCGAAAGTCTCGGACCGCCCCAGCCGAAACACTCCCTTTGTATTTCTTGCACTGAAAGTAAACCTGGAAAGAAAGCAGTTTGAGGCGGAACACTCCAACGCCATCAATGCCTCCGTCACCGCCCCGTCCAGTCACCTCTACCTTCACGAACCCAGATTCGCGAAGGATGCGTTGCGCCAGGCGTTCAAAGGCATCCGGCTTGAGTTGGCTGGTTAGGACCGCCAAGAGGCCGTCCTTCCAGTCCTTCAACTCTGGCGGTAGATCCTCTGATTCTTGGTCATCTTTCGGTTTCTTGCCCTTCTCAGCCTTGTAGAGCTTTCTGACTTCGGCTGGAATCTGCTCGACCTCGCCCGCCGTCAAAGCGTTCCCCTTCTCAGTAATCGCCCACACGCCACGGGTTGGGTTTTCAAGTGCGCCTGCTTTTCCGAGGAAGGTCCTTGCCCACGCAAGACGGTATTCAAGCTTCGTCTGGTGCTCGGTGTGCATCACGTTTTGGACGGCGTCAGAGATACCCTCCAGCCCGATCACTTTATCCAAGAGTTCGTCGTTTGTCGCTGACCCGCCCAGCGCCTTAATTGCCTCGAGGGCCGGCCACATGAGTTTGTCATACGTTGGCACTTTTGTTTCAGCGGGCATTTTGATTTACTCCGTTTTTCAAACTCCAATCCGATGACAACTACTGAGCTTCTCGCAGTGAGAGCATAAACTCCCCCGCCCTGGACTGTGTGACGCATTTTCAGGGTTGAGAGTCAGATTAAACCCTACGGCCCCAAACCGTGGTGACCTACCCCTGGAAACTCGATGCCAAATTCTAATAACAGTCCAATCCGTGATCTCAACTCCAACTCATCTGTTTTTGCGGCTCTTACCCCCTCAACCTGCTGAGCCCTCCAACTTCGCGCCTGCGCATTCATGCGCACTCCCGCGCCCCAAATTCTCAAAATTGACACATTTTCCCTAACCTTTCCAGGTTACTTTCGCGCCAATAACACGCATTTCACGCTGAATTCGCAGCCTATTTCTCACTTTTTCCTGTGCCTGTAAGCGCGCGCACCGCCTACCGCGCCAACCCATCCCTTTGCCGAAATTCAGCCATCCAGCGTGTGACCCAAATCACACTTCATCCCTCCGGTGGTTGACCCCACCCCCATACCCTCGTATCGTTGAAATTGAAAAGGTTGGCTATGAAAACTTCCTCGAATACCGTGCGGATCGGGATTGCCGCCGCCGTCATCGTCGGCACCATCGTCTGGCTTGCCATGTCCGGCTACAGTGCCAACAAAAGCTATTACGTCACCATCGCCGAGCTCGGCAACATGGGCGACAAGGCCTACCACTCCCAGCTCCGCGTCGAGGGCTTCGTCGTTCCCGGCTCCATCGAGCACAACGGCCCCCACGTCGATTTCGTCATGAATGAGTTTGAAAGCCATTCGCCCAAGTTCAGTTCGGGCCGCCTCTTGAAGATCAGCTACAAGGGCTCCGAGCCGCCCCCAGACACCTTCAAAGACAACTCCCAGGCCCTCGCCGAAGGCTCCTATGGCCGCGACGGCGTCTTCCACGCCTCAGTCCTCCAGGCCAAGTGCGCCAGCAAATACGGCCCCGCCCAGCCCAACGGCACGCCAACAAAACCCGCCGCTGCGCCCCCCGCAAAAGCCTCCGCCCCCGCCATACAGCCAAATCCCGCCAGTTAGCCGCCCTCGCGAGGAGCCTTGATGAATTGGAAGAGGCTGTTCAAATCGCTCCTCTGGAACTCGGTTTGGCTCGCGGCGTTTATGATCGCGATCTTCGGAACCAAGGGCGTTCTGCAGCTCCGGCCTCTCTTCTATATCCTTTACTTGCTGATCGTTATCGCAGTTTCATTTAACAGTGAGGGGATCCATAACCTTGAATCGCGAGGCCATGTGAAGTTTCTCCGTGTCTATGGAGTGGGCCTCCTTCTTTTGATCGTCAGTTCTCTCGTTCTTGCATGGCTGGGATTTGGGCAGAACCTTGTCTTTTACACTCTTACGACAGTCATGTTGGCCCTCTGGGTAGCAATGCGGCCACTCGCGCTGCTCCTGAATCCCAGCAAGGGTAGATCCAACAGGCAACCGGCAACCGACAATGCAAGCTAACGCCCCAGCCACGTCCGGCCCACCCGCGGTAGCCACACCGCTCTGCGCCAGCCTCCACGCCGTCTCCAAGCTCTTCGGCTCCTTCGCCGCCCTCCGCCAGGTTTCCGTTGACCTCGAGCCCGGCCGCTGCTACGTCCTCATCGGAGAAAACGGCGCAGGCAAATCCACCCTCCTCCGCATCCTCGCCGGCCTGCTCCGCCCCAGCTTCGGCACCGTCAAACTCTTCGGCAATCTGGAGCCCCACGACGCCCGCGACCGTGTCGGTTACATGTCCCACGCCCCGATGCTCTACGACGAGCTAACCGCCGAGGAAAACCTCCGCTACTTCGCCAAGCTCTACCCCGGCCGCGACTGCCTCACCCCCGCCGAAGCCCTCCGCCAGGTCGGCCTCGACCCCGAGCTCACCCGCCCATTCGGCCAATATTCCCAAGGCATGCGCCAGCGCACTTCGCTCGCCCGCGTCCTGCTCCCCGCTCCCGAACTGCTTCTGCTCGACGAGCCTTTCTCCAACATGGATGTCGAGTCCGTCAGCCAGATGGTCGCCCTCCTCGCCAAGTTCCGCCAGGGCAACCGCACCATCGTCATCACCACCCACCAGCGCGAGCACGCCGCCCCCATCGCCGATTGGGTCCTCGCCCTCCGCGCCGGCCGCGTAGCGTCATTTGAGCGGGGAAACCCAACCCTATGAAAACAAATGGAGCACGCTTCCTCGAATCCCTCAACATCCCTTTCGAACTCCGCGAATACGAAGTCGATCCGGACGACCTGACTGCCATCACGGTGGCGAAGAAAATCGGCATGCCCCCCGAGCAGGTCTTCAAAACCCTCCTCGTGACAGGCGGCCCCGACATCTATCGTTTCGCCGTAATCCCCGGCGACGCCGAGCTCGACTTCAAAAAACTCGCCCGCGCCGCCGGTCTCCGCAAAGCCGAAATGGCCCCGCTTAAAGATGTCCAGCCCCTCACCGGATACATTCGCGGCGGCGTCACCCTCTTCGGCGCAAGAAAGCCCTACCCCACCTACATCGACGAGTCCGCCATCCTCTTTGACCAGATCAGCGTCTCCGCCGGCGCGCGCGGAACCCAGCTCATCCTCAGCCCCAACGACTACCTCCGCGCCGCGCAGGCATTAGAAGTAGAAGTCCAGCTAGCCGACATTACGAAGGATGTCATCCACAACAATGCGGGTGCCCCCGGTCCCTCGCACTCGGGGACCGGGGATGGTAAACCCAAAGACTCCGAGGGACGAAAGAAATGATCCGCACCCTCCGAACCCACCTCGTCAAAGATCTCCGCATCGAGCTCCGCTCCCTCGACGCCTTCGTCTCCATGCTTTTCTTTTCCCTGCTCGTTGTCGTCCTATTCTCAATCGCCTTCGACCCGCACGGCGACTTCTCCCGCGACATCGCCGGCGGCGTCCTCTCCGTCGCCACCATGTTCGCCTCCGTCAGCGCCCTCAATCAGGCCTGGGCCCGCGAAATCCGCCACCAGGTCATCGACGCCCAGCGCATGGCCCCCAGCTCCGGCGCGGAACTCTACCTCGCCAAGGTCATCGCCAACTTCCTCTTCGTCACCATCGTCCAAATCATCCTCGCGCCCATCTTCCTCATCATGTACAACCTCCACATTGAGGGCCAGGCGTGGCTTCTCCTTTT